>NZ_JAEFCH010000003.1:0-217765 GCF_016406015.1 Acidovorax sp. IB03
GTGCGGACACCATCTTGGCATCTGTGGCGCGGGCAGCGAGTACCATTATTTGATGATTACTTTTGAGACACCACACTAGATACGATGTATATTATGTTAAATAACTGAACGACAACCATCGAAAAGAATTAGACGCTTGGTGGAGATACGCCGTGTGCCTGCCCGGCATCAACTGCCCCTGATTGGATGCCGGTCTCTAGGGCCAGCGCCGAGCTGACTGCCGGAACTGGCAACGTACCGATCTGCAGGACGCTTCAACGAATGTGTTGGACGGCAAAATTTCTTGTCAGCCGACCCAACACATTAATGTGCGGACTTTTCACAGAGACGCTTCACGATTTCCAGAAGCTTCATGGAATTGAAGGGTTTCACAAGATAGGCATCAGCGCCAGCAGCAAGCCCCGCTTCAATATCTCGGGGCTTACCACGCGCTGTCACCAACACCACCGCAGGCAGTCCCAGAGCAGGATTGGTTTTCAAGAGACGACACAAGTCCAAGCCGTTCATGCCCCCCGGAAGCATGATGTCCAGCACCAGTAGATGCGGACGCACTCGGTGAACCATCTCCAAACCTTCAGACGCATCTGAAGCCTCATAGATTTCATAGCCATCGAACTCCAGCATCATTCGAATCAAATGGCGGAGGTCGGCATGATCTTCGACGATCAGAATGCGTGCGCTCATCGTGTATTTATTTTTTGCCTGCCGAGGAAAAAGAAAAAGCACCTTCATCAAGGTGCGATTCAAGAAGACTTTGCGGTTTTCCTCGATGGGAAGTGACTTGGCAAGAGACCCTGGCGGCACTTCGGCACCCCGCCAAAGCAATCGGCCCAAGGCTCCAAGCGAAGCCTACGCGATCTCACTGATTTCAGGCACACAAAACTGCTGAAACAGCACGCCCATGACGGCCAGGGCCTGGGGGCTGGCGATCTGGTAATAGATGTTTTTGCCCTCACGGCGGGTACTGACCAAGCCTTCTTCGCGCAAGACCCCCAATTGCTGCGACAGCGTAGGCTGACCAATGCCGACCAGCTCCTCCAGCTCCCCTACCCGCTTCTCGCCCTCGGTGAGTTGGCACAGCAAAAGCAAACGGTCGGGGTTGGACAACGCCTTCATCAGCCTGCAAGCCGTATCTGCCGAACGCCGCATGGTTGCCAAGTCCATGGCAGTGGTGCCGTCAACGTCCATTTCCATCGACTCCATATTCAATTTCATTGACTATAGTCTATTGACTGACAATATATAAGTCAACATACTATGTGTCAGTTCATTCAGCCCGATCAATCCCGTCCCGCTACTCATCTTTGAGGAAACATCCATGAAAAATGCCCATGACCTCGTGCAAGACGCCAAGCTGCGCGTGCAGGAGGTGCCGCTGGACCTGGCGGAAAAAGCCATTCAGCAGGCGGACGTTCTGATCGATGTGCGTGAAGCCGAAGAGTACATGGCTGGGCACATTCCGGGTGCTGTGCACATGTCGCGCGGCGTGCTGGAATTCAAACTCAGCGGTACCCCTGCTCTGGCAGCGCGCGACACCCGAATCACGCTGTATTGCAAGACGAGCGGCCGCGCCGCGCTGGCAGCCTGCGCGCTGCAAAGCATGGGCTACTTGAACGTGCAGTCCATTGCTGGCGGATTTGATGCATGGGTGGCTGCCGGCAAGTCGGTAGCGCAGCCAGAGCAGCCATCGTTTGAATAACCCACAGGCCGTCCACGCCACCTAATTTTCCCTTGTCCCAAAGGTGCCTCATGGTGGGGCACCACAACTCTCTGGAGGAACCATGAAATTCAACGTCGGAACCATAGATCGCGTATTGCGGATCGTTGCCGGTCTCGTGCTCATCGCCCTGGCCGCGACCGGCACCGTAGGGTGGTGGGGCTGGCTGGGGGTCATACCTCTTGCCACCGGGCTGTTTAGGTTCTGCCCCGCGTACACCCTGCTGGGCATCAACACCTGCCCACTGAAGAAGTAACCCCAGCGCGGCACTGCCGCGCGCACCGCGAGGAACATGCAATGAGTACTTTTGACCACGCAGGCCTGATCCAGGGCATCAACGAGAGCCTGGCTACTTTCCGCAAGGCCCAGCCTGAGACCATGCGAGGCTTTTCACAACTGGCGCAGGCCTCGATGGCCGAGGGCGAGTTGAGCAGCAAGCACAAGGAATTGATTGCCCTTGCCATCGGCGTCACCCAGCGCTGCTCTGGCTGCATCGGTTTTCACGTCAAGGCACTGCAAAAGCTGGGCGCTACCCGCACCGAGCTGGAAGAGATGCTAGCCGTGTGCGTCTACATGGGCGGCGGCCCAGCACTGATGTACACGGCCGAGGCTTTGAAGGCCTGGGACACCATGGCCGCAGCCGCCGCTTGATTTTCATGCCACCGGGGAGCGACGAATCCTCTCCGGCCTGACGCAGCAAAAGCACGCGGCGCCACAAAGGGCCGCGCGCAAGAAACCTTCATCCCAGCACCCTCCCCCGCGTCCTTATCCCTCGGCTCATGGCCCATCGTGTGCCGACCTCCTCTGGTAACGCCTTTGGCGGATTCCTTCCTCGCCCTGTCCGAAGACTTCCGGCGCATCGCCCAGGAGTTTGCCGACGCAGAACCCGCAAGGCTGTCCGAGGTAGACCGCCTGGCCGCCGATCTGCCCATCGAGCGTATTGAGCTGACATCGCGCGACGAGCCGCTTTGACGCACCCAGCGCGGCCAGCTGCAGTGGCAACGCGCGCCGCGGCAGGGGTGCGCCTCAGGCAGCGAGGGCGTGGTCGCCTTCGGTGATTGTGGTTCGGTGGCCGTTCAGTCCCAGCTTGGCCAGCAACTGCACATCAGCATCCACGTCGGGGTTGCCCGTCACCAGCAGCTTGTCGCCGTAAAAAATCGAGTTGGCTCCGGCCATGAAGCACAGCGCCTGCACTGCCTCGCCCATTTGCTGGCGCCCGGCCGACAGGCGTACGCGCGCCCTTGGCATGGTGATGCGGGCCACCGCAATCACGCGCACAAAGTCAAACGGGTCGATAGGTTCGCTGTCGGCCAGCGGCGTGCCGGGCACGCGCACCAGGCTGTTGATGGGCACAGATTCAGGGTATGGCTGCAGGTTGGCCAGCTGCGCAATCAGGCCCGCACGGTGCACCGGCGCCTCGCCCATGCCCACAATGCCGCCGCAGCACACGCTGATGCCTGCAGCGCGCACGTTCTGCAACGTGTCCAGCCGGTCCTGATAAGCGCGGGTGCTCACCACGTCGGTGTAGTACTCGGGCGCGGTGTCCAGGTTGTGGTTGTAGTAGTCCAGCCCAGCGTCCTTCAATGTCTGTGCCTGGTGCGGCTCGAGCATGCCCAGCGTGGCGCAGGTCTGCAGGCCCAGGCCTTTCACGGCGCCAATCAGGGCGCTGACTTTTTCAATGTCGCGGTCCTTGGGCGCGCGCCAGGCGGCGCCCATGCAAAAGCGGGTGGCGCCTGCGTCCTTGGCGGCCTGGGCGGCGCGCACTACCTCCTCCACTTCCATGAGCTTTTCGGCCTTCACGCCGGTGTCGAACTCGGCCGCCTGCGGGCAGTAGCCGCAGTTTTCAGGGCAGCCACCGGTTTTCACCGACAGCAGTGTGGCCAGTTCAATGTCGCCCGCAGGCCAGTGCTGGCGGTGCACCGTCTGGGCCTCGAAAACCAGCTCCAGCAAAGGCTTGTCGAGCAATTGCTGGATGGCGTCGACAGACCACGGGCCCGCCTGGCGAGCCGGAGGCGACGAGGGGCGGTGGATGTGGACGGTTTGGGACGTCGTGCCGGGGTTCATGCTTGCTCCTTGAATGGTGTTTGTGGAAATCGCCCCTGGGCCTTGGCGGTCACCACGCCATGTGTGGTGCCGGGCCGCTGGGCTTGCAATAGGGCGGATTCTGGTCCAGAAAATTGCACAAATCCAGCCTTCAAGGCCATAAAAACCGTCATAAAAATGGTGCAGCAAAAGACGGCAAATTGAAGAATATTTAGAAGCACTTAGAAAGTTTTTGATGTTTTTTAGACGAACTTGAAAGCATCTGAAAAGTCACTTTTTCTGCCACACGCAACCTGCCCTCATCTGCTGTCTATTGCCGGCAAACTCCCGCGCCAGTCTTCCAAAAATGAGCGCTTTTAACGGCAGACATCTGCGCCATGCAGGCGAAAAAAAGCCAACCTCAAGGGTTGGCTGTTTCGGGGCGTCTGCTCAATCCCCCTGTCTGCCGTTGGGACCCTGTCCCAGGGCGGTGGTTCAGCCCAGCGCCGCAATCACATCGGCAGGTGCCTGCACCAGTTCAATCAGCACGCCCTCCCCCGCAATCGGAAACTCGTCATTGCTCTTGGGGTGCAAAAACGTGATGTCGTAGCCGGCAGCGCCCTTGCGGATGCCACCGGGGGCAAAGCGCACGCCCTTGGCGGTGAGCCATTCCACGGCCTTGGGCAGGTCGTCAATCCACAGGCCAATGTGGTTGAGCGGCGTGGTGTGCACGGCGGGCTTTTTCTCGATGTCCAGCGGTTGCATGATGTCCACCTCCACCTTGAAGGCGCCCTTGCCCATGGCCAGGATGTCTTCATCGACGTTCTCGCGTTCGCTCTGGAAGGTGCCGGTCTGCTCCAGCCCGAGCATGTCCACCCACAGGGTCTTCATGCGTTGCTTGTCGGTGCCGCCAATGGCGACTTGCTGGATGCCCAGGACTTTGAAGGGGCGTTGGTTTGTGCTCATGATTACTCCTGATTTGATAGCTGCCAGCGCTTATCCATCAAGCGCCAGAGGCCAAAAAGACTAAAAGGGGCACAAGGCCCCTCTGGAATGCCTGGCAAACCAAGCGGCAGATCACTGGAATTCCAGGATCACCTGGTCTACCGCCAGCGATTCGCCCTTACCCGCCACGATCTTGCCCACCACGCCATCTTGCGCGGCAAAGAGGATGTTCTCCATCTTCATGGCTTCGATCACGGCCAGCTTTTCGCCCGCCTGCACCTTCTGGCCAGGCTGCACCGCCACATCCACCAGCAGGCCGGGCATGGGCGAGAGCAGGAACTTGGACAGGTCTGGCGGTGCCTTGTAAGGCATCAGCCGGTGCAGGCGCGCGCCCAAGGGCGAGAGCACCATGGCTTCGATCTGCGTGCCGTTGTGCGCGATGCGCAAGGCCAGCGGGTTCTTGCCCGCGCCGCGCTCGACCTGGGCGGTAAAGCCCTGGCCGTTGCAGGCGCCCTGCACGCGGATCTGGCCCAGCGTGGCAGTGCTACTGATTTGATAGCTCTTGCCGCTTACCATGACTGCGCTGGAGCCCGATTTGTCTTCAAAGTCAGACACCGTCACCTCGTGGTGCTGGTTCTGCCCTTCGGCCCCCAAAACCACCACCACGAACTGTTCACCCACCTTCACCTCGTGGCCTGCCAGCTGGCCGCTGATGCCCGAGGCGCGCGCGCGGTAGCGGCGGTTCATGAACGCGGCCAGGGCCACCAGGAACAGCGGGTCGTCGTGCGGCACATCTTCGGCCGCAAAGCCCTTGCCGTAGTGCTCGGCAATGAAGCCTGTGTTGAACTGGCCCGACACAAACTTGGGGTGTGCCAGCAGCGCGGCCTGGAATGGGATGTTGCTGCTGATGCCGCGGATCACAAAGCCGTTGAGCGCCGCGCGCATCTTGGCAATCGCGTCGTTGCGGTCGGTGCCGTGCACGATGAGCTTGGCGATCATCGAGTCGTAGTACATGGGGATCTCGCCACCTTCGTACACGCCCGTGTCCACCCGCACACCCAGCTTTTTGCTGGTGTCGGACTGGAACATGCTTTCCTCCGGCGGCTGGAAGCGCACCAGGCGGCCAGTGGAAGGCAGGAAGTTGCGGAACGGGTCTTCGGCGTTGATGCGGCACTCAATGGCCCAGCCGTCGCGCTTCACGTCGGCTTGCGTCAACGGCAGCTTTTCGCCAGCGGCGACGCGGATCATCAGCTCCACCAGGTCCAGGCCAGTGATGCACTCCGTCACCGGGTGCTCCACCTGCAGGCGGGTGTTCATCTCCAAAAAGTAGAAGTCCTGGTCCTTGCCGACCACAAACTCCACCGTACCTGCAGACTGGTACTTCACCGCCTTGGCCAGCGCCACGGCCTGTTCGCCCATGGCTTTGCGGGTGGCATCGCTGATGAAGGGCGATGGCGCCTCTTCAATCACCTTCTGGTGGCGGCGCTGGATGGAGCACTCGCGCTCGTTCAGGTAAATCACATTGCCATGGCTGTCGCCCAGGATCTGGATCTCGATGTGGCGCGGCTCCTGCACAAACTTCTCGATGAAGATGCGGTCGTCGCCAAAGCTATTGCGGGCTTCGTTCTGGCAGCTGGCAAAGCCTTCAAACGCCTCTTTGTCGTTGTAGGCCACGCGCAGGCCCTTGCCACCGCCGCCCGCGCTGGCCTTGATCATCACGGGGTAGCCAATACCCTTGGCAATTTCCACCGCCTGCTCGGGGCCGGCAATGGCGTCGTTGTAGCCAGGAATGGTGTTGACCTTGGCTTCGTTGGCCAGCTTCTTGGAGGCGATCTTGTCGCCCATGGCCGCAATCGAATGCGCCTTGGGGCCGATGAAGGCGATGCCTTCGTCTTCGCAGCGCTGGGCAAAGGCCTCGTTCTCAGAGAGGAAGCCGTAGCCAGGGTGGATGGCCTGTGCGCCCGTCTGCTTGGCAGCGGCAATGATCTTGTCGGCCAGCAGGTACGACTCGCGCGAAGGCGCGGCGCCGATGTGCACGGCCTCGTCGGCCAGCTTGACGTGGCGCGCTTCCTTGTCGGCGTCGGAGTAAACGGCCACCGTCTTGATGCCCATCTTGCGGGCGGTAGCGATGACCCTACACGCAATCTCGCCACGGTTCGCGATCAGGATTTTTGTAAACATTCTCTTCACTCCTCAGGCGATGGGATGGCGTGTAGCAGCCCGCTGTGCGGTCTGCGGCAGGCAATTTGTCGAAACGTCCGCTGTGCGGCCGTTTTCGCCACGGTTGGCGATCAGGATTTTGGTGAACATGTTTTGTCTCTTTCCAAGGGCTCTTACCCGAAACGTATTGGGTTAGGTGCTGGCACAGCCCAGCGAAGCGGTTGGGGCTAGGCGCCGGGCCGCAGGCAGTAGCAGCGCTACGACAAGGTCCGGTAACGACGCCCCAAGGGCTGTGGCAGTGCCGCTCAAAGGGGAATGTTCCCGTGCTTGCGCCAGGGGTTCTCGATCTTCTTGTTTTGCAGCATCACCAGCGAGCGGCAGATGCGCTTGCGGGTTTCGTGCGGCAGGATCACGTCGTCGATAAAGCCGCGCGCACCGGCCACAAACGGGTTGGCAAAGCGCTGCTTGTATTCCGCCTCGCGGGCAGCCAGCTTCACGGGGTCGTTCTTGTCTTCGCGGAAGATGATTTCCACAGCGCCCTTGGCGCCCATCACCGCAATTTCAGCGTTGGGCCAGGCCAGGTTCACGTCGCCGCGCAGGTGCTTGGAGGCCATCACGTCATACGCGCCGCCGTAGGCCTTGCGGGTGATGACGGTGATCTTCGGCACGGTGCACTCAGCGTATGCGTAGAGCAGCTTGGCGCCGTGCTTGATGATGCCGCCGTACTCTTGAGAAGTACCTGGCATGAAGCCGGGCACGTCCACAAACGTGACCACGGGGATGTTGAACGCATCGCAAAAGCGCACGAAGCGCGCGGCCTTGATGCTCGACTTAATGTCCAGGCAACCGGCCAGCACCAGCGGCTGATTGGCCACGATGCCCACCACCTGGCCTTCCATGCGGGCAAAACCGATGATGATGTTCTTGGCGTACTCGGGCTGCAGCTCGAAGAAGTCCCCGTCGTCCACCGTCTTGAGGATCAGCTCCTTCATGTCGTAGGGCTTGTTGGGGTTGTCGGGCACCAGCGTGTCCAGACTCATGTCCATGCGGTCGGCCGGGTCGTTGCTGGGGCGCACCGGGGCTTTTTCGCGGTTGTTGAGCGGCAGGTAGTTGTACAGGCGGCGCAGCATCATCAGCGCCTCCACGTCGTTCTCAAATGCCATGTCGGCCACACCGCTCTTGGTGGTGTGGGTGATGGCGCCGCCCAGTTCTTCGGCCGTGACTTCTTCGTGCGTCACGGTCTTGACCACTTCGGGGCCGGTCACGAACATGTACGAGCTGTCCTTGACCATGAAGATGAAGTCGGTCATGGCCGGGCTGTATACCGCTCCACCCGCGCAGGGGCCCATGATCATGCTGATCTGCGGGATCACGCCGGACGCCAGCACATTCTTCTGGAACACGTCGGCATAGCCACCCAGGGAAGCCACACCCTCCTGGATGCGCGCGCCGCCCGAGTCGTTCAGGCCGATCACCGGCGCACCGACCTTCATGGCCTGGTCCATGACCTTGCAGATCTTCTCGGCGTGGGTCTCGGACAGCGCGCCGCCGAACACCGTAAAGTCCTGGCTGAACACGAACACCAGGCGGCCGTTGATCATGCCGTAGCCGGTGACCACGCCGTCGCCCGGCACCTTGTTGTCCTGCATGCCAAAGTCCGTGCAGCGGTGCTCCACGAACATGTCCCATTCTTCAAAGGTGCCGTCGTCCAGCAGCAGCTCGATGCGCTCGCGCGCGGTGAGCTTGCCCTTGGCGTGCTGCGCATCAATGCGCTTTTGCCCGCCGCCCAGGCGTGCCAGCGCACGCTTTTTCTCCAGTTGATCCAGGATGTCTTGCATGGTCGTCCTTCGGTGAAATGCTGTCTCGTTGGAATGAATTTGCTATTTATTCGATAGCTACTGGCGCTTGCCCAGATTGCGCCAGCAGCAGATTTCTTGCTGCGGTGGAAGCCGCGATGCGCCCCGCCACCACGTCTTGCTGCAACTGCGGCAGCAGCGCGCGCACCTGCGGGTGCTGGCGGAAGGCGAGCTTGAGGCCCGCCTCAATCCGTTCCCACATCCAGGCCAGAGCCTGCTTTTCGCGGCGCTGGGCGAGGCGGCCGTTAGCGGTTTGCAGCCTTTGGTATTCGCTCACTGCGGCCCAGAATCCATCCACGCCCTGCCCCAGCAGCGCACTGATCTGCACCACCTTGGGGTGCCACTGAGCTTCGTTGTGGTGGGCGTTTTCGGGGTTGCCGTGCTGGCCCAGCAGCCGCAGGCTGGAGGTGATCTGCGCCTCGGCCCGGGTGGCGGCGTTCTTGTCGATGTCAGCCTTGTTGATGACCACCAGATCGGCAATTTCCATCACGCCCTTTTTGATGGCCTGCAGGTCGTCGCCCGCATTGGGCAGCTGCATGAGGACAAACATGTCCGTCATGCCCGCCACCGCAGTCTCGGACTGGCCCACGCCCACGGTTTCGATGATGACCACGTCGTAGCCAGCGGCCTCGCACACCAGTAATGCCTCGCGCGTCTTCTCGGCCACGCCGCCCAGCGTGCCGCTGCTGGGGCTGGGGCGGATGTAGGCCTTTTCATGCACCGACAGGTGTTCCATGCGCGTCTTGTCGCCCAGGATGGAGCCGCCCGAGACGGTGCTGGACGGGTCGATGGTGAGCACGGCCACGCGGTGGCCCTGGCCGATCAGGTACAGGCCCAGGGCTTCGATGAAGGTGGATTTGCCCACGCCGGGTACGCCGCTGATGCCGAGGCGGAAGGCCTTGCCGGTGTGCGGGAGCAGCTGGGTCAGCAGCTCGTCGGCCTGGGAGCGGTGGTCCGCCCGCGTTGATTCGAGCAGCGTGATGGCTTTGGACATGGCCCTTCGTTGCACCGCCGCTGTGCCCTGCACCACCCCGTCAAGAAGCGCCGCAGGTGTCACGCCACCGCCTTGCGAATCTGCTCCAGCACATCCTTGGCGCTGGCCGGGATGGGCGTGCCGGGGCCGTAGACGCCCTTGACGCCCGACTCGTACAAGAAGTCATAGTCCTGCGCAGGGATCACGCCGCCCACGAACACGATGATTTCATGAGCGCCCTGCTTCTTCAGCTCGGCAATGATGGCGGGCACCAGCGTCTTGTGGCCAGCGGCCAGGGTGCTCACGCCCACGGCGTGCACGTCGTTTTCAATCGCCTGGCGGGCGCATTCCTCGGGGGTCTGGAACAGCGGGCCCATGTCCACATCAAAGCCCAGGTCTGCAAAGGCGGTGGCCACCACCTTGGCTCCGCGGTCGTGCCCGTCCTGGCCCAGCTTGGCAATCATGACCCGGGGGCGGCGGCCCTGGTCTTCAGCGAAAGCGTTGATTTCGGTCTTGAGTTTTTCCCAGCCTTCGGCTGAGTCATAGGCAGCTGCGTACACACCGGTCACCTTTTGCGTATCTGCGCGGTGGCGCCCGAAAACCTTTTCCAGCGCATCAGACACCTCGCCCACCGTGGCGCGCAGGCGCACGGCCTGGATGGACAGCTCGAGCAGGTTGCCCTCGCCGGACTCTGCTGCAGAAGTGAGAGCATCCAGCGCTTGCTGCACCTTGGCTGCATCGCGTTTTGCCTTGATTTCTTGCAGGCGGGCAATCTGGCCGTCGCGCACCTTCACGTTGTCGATTTCGAGGATATCGACCTTGTCTTCCTTGGCCAGCTTGTACTTGTTGACGCCGACGATCACGTCCTTGCCACTGTCGATGCGCGCCTGCTTTTCGGCGGCGGCGGCTTCGATCTTGAGCTTGGCCCAGCCGCTGTCCACGGCCTGGGTCATGCCACCCATGGCTTCGACCTCTTCGATGATCTTCCAGGCAGCATCCGCCATGTCCTGCGTCAGCTTCTCCATCATGTAGCTGCCAGCCCAGGGGTCGATCACGTTGGTGATGTGTGTCTCTTCCTGGATGATGAGCTGCGTGTTGCGCGCAATGCGGGCGCTGAACTCGGTGGGCAGTGCAATGGCTTCATCCAGCGCATTGGTGTGCAGCGATTGCGTGCCACCAAACACGGCTGCCATGGCCTCGATGGTGGTGCGCACCACGTTGTTGTAGGGGTCTTGCTCAGTCAGAGACCAGCCCGAGGTCTGACAGTGCGTGCGCAGCATCAGGCTCTTGGGGTTCTTGGCGTTGAAGCCCTTCATGATGCGGCACCACAAGAGGCGCGCGGCGCGCATCTTGGCCACTTCCAGATAGAAGTTCATGCCGATGGCCCAGAAGAAGGACAGGCGACCAGCAAAGTCGTCCACGTCCATGCCCTTGGCAATAGCGGTCTTCACATATTCCTTGCCGTCGGCCAGGGTGAAGGCCAGCTCCAGTGCTTGGTTGGCCCCGGCTTCCTGCATGTGGTAGCCCGAAATCGAGATCGAGTTGAACTTCGGCATGTTCTTGGCCGTGTACTCGATGATGTCGCCAATGATCTTCATCGACGGCTTGGGCGGGTAGATGTAGGTGTTGCGCACCATGAACTCTTTCAGAATGTCGTTCTGAATGGTTCCGCTGAGCTTGTCTTGCGACACGCCCTGCTCTTCTGCCGCCACCACGTAGCCCGCCAGCACGGGCAGCACCGCGCCGTTCATGGTCATCGAGACCGACACCTTGTCGAGCGGAATCTCGTTGAAGAGGATCTTCATGTCCTCCACCGAGTCAATCGCTACACCGGCTTTGCCCACATCGCCCGTCACGCGGGGGTGGTCAGAGTCATAGCCACGGTGGGTAGCCAGGTCAAACGCGACCGACACGCCCTGCCCGCCCGCAGCCAGGGCCTTGCGGTAGAAGGCGTTGGATTCTTCGGCGGTCGAAAAGCCTGCGTACTGGCGAATCGTCCAGGGGCGCACTGCATACATGGTGGCCTGCGGGCCGCGCAGGAAGGGCTCGAAACCGGGCAGCGTGTCGGCGTAAGGCAGGTCTTTGGTGTCTGCCGCGGTGTAGAGCGGTTTGACGGTGATGCCATCGGGAGTGACCCAGTTCAGCGCATTGACATCGCCACCGGGGGCCGATTTGGC
Source organism: Acidovorax sp. IB03 (assembly GCF_016406015.1). Lineage (NCBI taxonomy): Bacteria > Pseudomonadati > Pseudomonadota > Betaproteobacteria > Burkholderiales > Comamonadaceae > Acidovorax > Acidovorax sp. IB03. Next base: position 11,851 of record NZ_JAEFCH010000003.1, read on the forward strand.
CGCTGCCTTGGCCCAGGCCTCTAGCGAGGCAGGTGCGAACTCGGGGGCGTTGTTCTGGGGGGTGTCACTCATGGCGAAGGCTTCTCCGAAGATGGCGTTGGGGGTCGTCGCACGCGACGCTCGGCTGTTACCGATGTGGCGGCAAGTTTACATCATTCATAATTATTCATTCAAAATATTCCGCGCAGCTTACAATCCGACCCATGTCAGCCATCACCCTCACGCCCAAAGCCCTGTACGAAGAAGTTGCCGAGCAATTGCGCCAGCGCATCTTCCGCCGCGAGCTAGAGCCCGGCAGCTGGATCGATGAACTCAAGATTGCGGAAGAATTCGGCATCAGCCGCACGCCGCTGCGCGAAGCACTGAAGGTGCTGGCCGCCGAGGGCCTCGTCACGATGAAGGTGCGACGTGGCGCCTATGTGACGGAGATGAGCGAAAAAGACCTGCGCGACGTGTACCACCTGCTCAGCCTGCTGGAGAGCGACGCCGCAGGCGTGGTGGCCGAGCGCGCCACGCCCGAGCAGCAGCAAACCCTGCGCGATTTGCACGCCGAGCTGGAATCGGCTGCTGGCAACCGGGAAGCCTTCTTCTCAGTGAACGAGCGTTTTCACATGGCCTTGCTCGACATGGCCGACAACCGCTGGCGCAGCCAGATGGTGGCTGACCTGCGCAAGGTAATGAAGCTCAACCGCCACAACTCGCTGTTCAAGCAAGGGCGGATTGAAGATTCGCTGAGCGAGCACCGCGCCATTCTGGACGCCATGCTCGCCCGCGACCCCGAAGGCACGCGGCGCGCCATGCAGGCGCACTTCGCGCAGGGGCTGCAAGCCGCCACCTAGAAACCTGTTCCAAGTGGCGGAGGCACACCGCCGCGTTAAGCCACCACCGCCACAGCGCCCCCAGCGTAGGCCACGCCAAAACGGTTGTCCAAAAAGTCGGCCAGCGGCACGGCTTCCTGCCCCACAAACCCTTTTTGCGGCAAACGGCCCTGGGCCACCAGGTCCAGCGCCGTGCAAATGCCTGCCGCCGTGGTGAGCTGGATGGCGCTGAGCGTATGGCCCGCCACCGGCGCGCCCACGATGCGTGCTGAATACGAATGCTGCACCAGCCGCCCGCCGCGCAGCCCGGATGCGCTGGCAAACACCACGATCACGTCCTGGTCGGTGGTGGGAATGGCGGTTTCCAGCAGGTCTTTGAGCAAGTCGCGCCGGTCGCGCAGGCGCAGGTCATTCAGCAGCAGTTTCAAGATGGCGCAGTGGCCGGGGTAGCGAATGGACTGGTAATCCACCTGCCGGGCCTTGCCCGCCAGCGTTTCGGTGAGTGTGCCCAGCCCGCCCGAAGTATTGAAAGCCTCGTACTCGACCCCATCCAGCGCAAAGGTTTCCAACCCTTCCAGCGCAGGCACCGGGGTGCGCACGCCGTCCACAATGGCTTCGCAGGGGTTGCAGTACTCGTTGATCAGCCCTTCAGTGTTCCAAGTCAGGTTGTAGCGCAGGGCGCCCTGAGGGTAGCGCGGCAAGGCACCCACGCGCATGCGCAGCGTGTCAAAGCGCGAAGCCAGATCTTGCCCCACGATGCCGATGAACCCAGGGGCCAGCCCGCACTGGGGCATCAGCACACTTTGCGCCGCACCACCCGCCCTGCCCTCCACCGCCAGGCGGCGGATGGCGTGGGTGCTTTGCACGTCTTCCGTCAAGTCAAAGTAATGCACGCCTGCCTGCACGCACATCGTGGCCACCGCCACCGCGCGGTGGTACGGCAGGGCGTTGAGGACAGCAAAGCGGCCCTGCACCGCCGCTTGCAGGCTGGGCTCGTCTGACAGCAACTGGGTGTGCACACCCAGGGCTGCGGCCTCGGCCAGGCGCGACGGGTCCCGGTCGGCCACCGTCAGGCGGTAACCGCCGGCCTGCTTGAGCAGCAAGGCAATGGCAAAGCCGATGTGGCCTGCGCCGAGAATGGTGACAGCCAGGTCGGCAGAGGCGTGGGCGGGGTGTCGGGTGGTCATGTGAAGTCTCCTTGTAGGTATGGCAGGCACGGTGTCGATTCGGTGCCGCCATCGTAGGCAAGGGCTCTGTCAATGTGTAGTGAGTAAATCGTCGAAAGCAGAGCTAATATCTGCCGAACCGTCGAATGCCTGCATCGATACGACCAAACCAGCCTTCTGCGCCCTGCCATGAAAACCTCTCTGGACGAGATTGACCGCCAATTGCTCAGCCTGCTGCAGACCAATGCCCGCGAGGGCACAGCCCTGCTGGCGCGCAAGCTGGGCCTGGCGCGCACCACGGTGGTGGCCCGCATTGCGCGGCTGGAACGGTCGGGCGTGGTGGCGGGTTACGGGGTGCGCCTGGGCGCGCGGCTGGACGCCAGTACCGTGCGCGCCTGGTGCAGCCTGAGCGTCATGCCCAAGGCAGGCCCCGCCGTGCTGCGGGCGCTGGGCGCGATGCCCGAGGTGGAAGAAGTGTCGGCCGTGAGCGGGCCGTTCGACTACCTGGTGTTCTTGCGTTGCACCAGCCATGAGCAGCTAGACCGCCTGCTCGATCAGGTAGGCCAGCTCGAAGGGGTGCACCAGACCCAGACCAGCATCGTGCTCAGCCGCAAAATCGACCGGCGCAGTGTGGACGGGTAAGACGGCGTGCGAACAATTTGCTCCTGAAAAAGGAGCTGCCTGCGCTTATCTTTCGGGCGTTAGAGCCTGTTTTGATGCCAAACCGACTCACACCTCGAACTGTGTCGGGTTCTTGCCGCGAATGGGTGCGTAGAAAGCCTTGATGGCAGCCATGTCCAGCTCCTGGTCGCCAGTGGGCTCAAACACCGGCCCGAGGCCCCCCACCTTGCGGCCGTAATCGACAAACGCCAGCACGATGGGCACACCCGCCTGCTGGGCAATGAAATAAAAGCCCGTTTTCCAGCGCTTGGTTTTGCCGCGCGTGCCCTCGGGCGGCACGATCAGCTGCATGGGCCCGGTGGCCAGGCGCATGGCCTCTGCCGACGAGGCCACCAGGTTGTTGGCCTGCTCACGTTTCACCGGAATGCCCCCCAGCCAGCGCATCACCGGCCCCAGCGGGCCTTTGAACAGGCTGTGCTTGCCCATCCAGTAGACGCGCAGGCGCAGCACAAAGGCCAGCATCAGCGTGTATGGCAAATCCCAGTTGCTGGTGTGGGGCGCGGCAATCAGCACGCTCTTGGTTGCCTTGTCGGGCAACTGGCCCTCCACCGTCCACCCCGTCAGGCGCAAAGTGATTCGCGAAAACGCGCGCAGGAAGGTGTTGACCACCCGTGTGTCAAAAATGGTGCGGTGCATGGGAAGGGGCGAGGAAGACGCCAGAACAGGGGGCGGCGAGAAAAGCAACAGAAACGTTTCGCTACATTTTGCCCAAAAAATCAAGAAACCTCGGCAAGAAATGCAAAAAATGAACCCTGCACATGTTCGCTATCAAATCGAGCTCGGCCCATCGCCCCAGGCCGCGCGGTGGGCAAGCCCGCTACACGACGCGTTCAGGGCGCCAATGGGATAATCCCACCCCCGCAAGGCCGCAGGCCCATGCCAGCCGCTTGCCCCGCCCACCCTTTTCCTTACCCTACAACCCGTGCCCTCCCCCACAAGCCCCTGGCGTATGTCCATCGCCCCGATGATGGACTGGACTGATAGGCATTGCCGCTACTTTCACCGCCTGCTGACACGGCACACCCTGCTGTACACCGAAATGGTGAACGCAGGCGCCATCATCCATGGGGGCACAGAGCGCCACCTGCGCTTCAATGCCGAAGAGCACCCTGTGGCCTTGCAGCTGGGCGGCAGCGAGCCCGCCAACCTGGCCCAGGCCGCACGGCTGGGCGCCCAGTGGGGCTATGACGAAATCAACCTGAACTGCGGCTGCCCCAGTGACCGCGTGCAGCGCGGAGCCTTTGGCGCCAGCCTGATGAAGGCGCCCCAACTGGTAGCCGACTGCGTGAAAGCCATGCGCGATGTGGTGGATGTGCCCGTGACGGTGAAGCACCGCATTGGCATCGACAAGGAAGAAAGCTACAGCTTTGTGCGCGACTTTGTGGGCACGGTGGCAGATGCGGGGTGCACCGTGTTCATCGTGCACGCGCGCAATGCCTGGCTGCAGGGCCTGAGCCCGAAGGAAAACCGCGACATTCCGCCCCTGCGCTACGAGGTGGTGCGCCAGCTGAAGGCCGACTTTCCGCAGTTCACTTTCGCCATCAACGGCGGCTTCACCACCGACGAGGCGGTGCAGGAACAGTTGCAGCACCTGGACGGCGTGATGGTGGGCCGCGAGGCGTACCACAACCCCTGGTGGCTGGCACGCTGGGACGCGCTCTACTACGGCGAACAAGGTGGGGAGCCCTGCCCCCTGACACGTGAAGAGGTGGAACTGGCGATGGTGGAGTACATGGAGCGCGAAGCCGCCCAGTACGGCACGCCCTGGGCGCACATTGCGCGCCACATGCTGGGCCTGCGCCACAGCCTGGCAGGTGCGCGCATCTGGCGGCAGGTGTGGAGCAACCACCTGCTCAAAGACCGCCCCGCCCGCGAGGTGTACCACCTGGCGCAGCAGGCCGTGGCCGAGTCGCTGGCCAATCACCAGGAACATTGAGGCGCCAAGCGCTGGTCGGCAGGAGTCACTTCCACCGACCGCGCTGGTCCGCCGATCCGCCGATCCGCAAACGCCTGGGCCTTTGAGGCCAATCACTTCAAAAAGCATAGCTGCTGGCGCTTGCGGGGTGGGCGCTGCAGCCTGATTTGCCTTTGATTTCATCTGCGCAAACGATGCTGACGGGTTGGGTGATTTTTCACCTGAATTGAAGCCCAATCGGCATCCAGGCCAAACGCCATCAGCGGGAGCAGCTATTGATTCAATAGCAAATCAATCCACCCTCGCCTTGCGGTAGCGAACCCCAGTGGTGGCCGGGGCAAGCCATAGGGTTCACGCAGACAGTGCCGTGAATCGCCTGCAACACGCCAGCCGGGTGACCCGTATCCTGGGCTTGCACCAGACGAAACTCAAAAAAGCTCGGCCGTGCCCTGCAGGGTGAGCCAGCCTTCATGGTCATTGCTCCAGAGGCGCACAGATTTCCCATCGGCCGATGGCGCGCCATTCAAGCCAAACGGGTGCAGGTCAAACGTGGGCCGCACGGCTTTGAAGTGAAAACTCTTTACGCGGGCGCTGGGGCACTGGCGGCGCAGCAGGTCAATGAGCAGCGTGGCAATCAGCGGCCCATGGACGATGAGGCCTGGATAGCCCTCGACTTCCGTGACGTAGCGCCGGTCGTAGTGGATGCGATGGCCATTGAAGGTGAGCGCGGAATAGCGGAACAGCAGCACATCGTCAGGCGTGATGCTGCGGCACCAGGGCGCGCCAGTTTCTGCAGCGATCGGCGCTGGCACTGGGTCACCCGGCTGGGGAGCAGCGCGGTAGACGATGTCGTGCTCTTCGGTCAGCGCAAGGCCCTTGGCATTGGAAATCTCGTGCTTGACCAGCACAAACACCAAATCACCCGTCCGGCCCGCCTTGTGCGTGATGGATTCGATGCGCGAGGTGCGCTGTACCGCATCGCCCACCAAGAGGGGGTTGTGCTCTTCCCACCTCAAACGCCCGCCAGCCCACATGCGGCGCGGCAGAGGCACCGGGGGCAGAAAGCCGCCGCGCGCCGGGTGGCCGTCGGGCCCCAGACCGCTTTGGCGCACCTGGGGCAAAAAATAGAGCCAGTGCCACAACGGCGGCAGCGCAGTGCCGGGCACAGGAGCGGGATCTTCCCGGTCCAGCGTGGCCGACAGGCCGCTGACGGGGGCACTGGTGATGGTGTCGTGCAGGGTTTCGGCCCTGCCCTGCCAGGTTTGCAGATGGCTCAGCAAGGCGGCGTCAACGGTGCGGAGTTCTTCGGTCATGGGCGGCGCTGTCCGGCAAGTGGTCGCAATGGTTAATACAGGGTGCTGCCAAAGGCTGGGCCTTGTGCACCGACAAGACAAAACAGGCTCAACGAGGCCCAGCGGCAGCAATTTGCGCGCTCAACCATCCCTGCAGCGGTTGCGGGCGGCTGTAAAGATAGCCCTGCAGGCATTCGCAATGGTTCTGGATGAGGAAATCTGCCTGGGCCTGTGTCTCCACCCCTTCGGCCACCACGCGCAGCTTGAGGTGGTTGGCCACCGCCAGGATGGACTGCACGATGGCCGTGTCGCTCGGGTCGTCCGGCGCGTCCTGCACAAAGCTCTTGTCGATTTTCAGCTCGTACAGCGGCAGGCGTTTGAGATAGGCCAGGCTGGAATAGCCGGTGCCAAAGTCATCAATGGAGAAGCGCACGCCCAGGTGCACCAGCTCGGTCATGCGGGCGATGGTGTCGGAGAGGTTTTCAATCAGCAGGCTCTCGGTCACCTCCAGAATCAGCAACTCTGCCTTCGCTCCAGTGGCCGAGAGCACGTTGCGGATGCGCTCCACGAAATCTTCTTGCCGGAACTGGCGCTCGCTCACGTTGACGGAGATGGTGTATTCCAGCCCCTGCGCCTGCAGCTGGGCCAAGGCCTCGCAGGCCTGGCCAATCATCCAGTCGCCCATGCGCAGGATGAGGCCCGAGGCTTCGGCCACCGGGATGAAGCGGCTGGGCGGCACATTGCCACGCTCGGGGTGGTTCCAGCGCATCAGCAACTCGCCGCCCACCACTGCGCCGCGCGCATCCACTTGCGACTGCACGAACACGGCCAGCTGGCCTTCGGCGCTGGCTTTTTTCAGATCCTGCTCCAGCGCCAGGCGCTCCTGCACAGCGGCCATGGCTGCTTCATAGAAGCGAATGCGGTTGCGTCCCATGTCCTTGGCGCGGTACATGGCGGTGTCGGCCTCGCGCAGCAGGTCTTCGGCCCCTTCCTGTTGCTTGGGGAACAGAGTGATGCCGATGCTGCAGGTGTTGCTGTAGTGGTGGTTCTGGATGTTGTAGGGCACATCCAGCGCGGTGCGGATGGCTTCAGCCGCCAGCAGCGCAGTGCGCCCTGCACTCTCCATCTCCAGCCCCAGCTGGCCAATCAGCATCACAAATTCATCGCCCCCCAGCCGGGCCACCGTGTCCCCTGGGCGCTGCAAATCCAGCAGGCGCTGCGCGACCTGCTTGAGCATGGCGTCGCCCACGGCATGGCCGCGTGCGTCGTTGATTTGCTTGAAGTTGTCCAGATCCACAAACAGCAAGGCGCCGATTTGCCCCGACTTGCGGGCACCGGCCACCGCTTGCTCTGTGCGGTCGAGCAGCATGCGGCGGTTGGGCAACTGCGTGAGCGCGTCGAAATACGCCAGATGGTGCGAGCGCGCCTCGGCCTGCTTGCGCTCGGTGATGTCCCGCGACAGCGCGATGAAGCGCTGGATCGACTCGCTCGGCCCGGACTTTCTGGCAATCGAGAGTTCAAACCAGTACGGACGCCCCTGCAGGCTCAACGCGAACTGGTGCCCTGCTGAATACCCTGTGGCGCTGGCCGCCTGCAGCGTGGCGCGGCAGCCCGCAACGGCTTCCGGCGCCACGATGTCTTGCAGCCGCTGGCCCACAAAACTGTCTGCCACCTCGGCCAGCAAAGCCTGGTGGCCGCTACGGCAGTGAAGAATGCGGCCTTCCTCGTCGATTTCCATCAACAGATCGGGAATGGCGTTGAGGGTGCTGGCCAGTTCGTCGCGCGTACCGCGCAGCTCGGCCGTCATGCGGTAAGCAAGGGCTTCAGCCCGGGTGCGGCCAGTGGCCAGCAACCACGCAAACCAGCCCAGTACGATGCTGAGCACCACGCCAAACAACGCAGAGATATGGTGCGTTTCGTACTCGTAGCGGTCTTCAAAGGCTGGCAGTGGCCTCATGCGCAGCGTCCAGGTGCGGCCACCAAACTGCACTTGGCGAAACAGCTGGCGTGGAGTGTTGACGGACTGCACCCGCGGGTCGGCAAAAAGCTGCTGCAGGCCTTCAGGGGCCGAGCCGTCGATCACATCCAGGGCAATGTCAGGTTCAAATTCGCGCGAGAGCCCGGCGATGACATCGGCCATGTAAAACGGGGCCGACACCCAGCCGCGCAAAGCGTTGCGGCGCTGCTCGGCGCTTTCCGGCGCAGCACCCTTGGCATAGATAGGCAGGTACATCACCAGTCCCTTGGGTGCGGCAGAAGTGTCTTGCTCCAGGGCCAGCATTCCCGATACTGCCAGCACACCTGTGTCGGCAGCACGCTCCAGGGCATCTCGGGCCGTTGGGATGGCGTAGGCATCCAGCCCCAGCGCACGCTGGTTGTCAGCATCCAGGGGTTCAATGTGCGTCACGGCCGCATACAGGGGCCGCACCCCGGGTGGGCGGACGGTGTAGTCAGAAAAGCCGCGCTGGCGCATGTCCTGGATGTGCGCGGGCAGCTCTTCCTGCGATAACTTGAGAATCAGTGAAATGCCCCGCAGGCCCGGCCGTACCTCTTGCAGCTGCAAAGAGCGCACGTAGGTCTGAAACTCCTCGCGGTCAATGCGCTCGGAGCCTTCGAAGTACCCCCGCAAACCGCGCAGTACCAGCTCGTACGACGCCATGCGGTCTGCCAGGTTGTAGGCCATGCGATCTGCAGCCACCCGCAGGTCAATTTCGCGCCGCTCGCTGCTCGCCCGTTCTTCACTGCGCCAGTGGGCGAACGTGAGGCTGAGCATCACCAGCGACAGAACGGGCGCCAACAGCCATCCCCACCGGCGCTGTAACAGTCCGGCAGATGCTGGCGGTGCGGAAGGAACGTCAGGGACAGACATCGTGCATTCAGGGCGTGCCCACCCCACGGGTGGCACACGAGCGAGGGCCATTATCAACGGGGGAAACGGTGTGCGACATGCTTTTTAACGATTTTCAAGCCCCGTGACGGCGCCCGCACAACACCTTTTTCTGCGCCTGACACCTGGGGTGTGGTGGACAATCCACGCCTGGTACCGCCCCCTCGGGCGGCAAATCCCCAGCTGCACTACCCTGTAAACACCCATGGCCCAGATCCCCCTGGAGCTGGAAGAAACCCAGTTCCGCCACTTCTACGCCGACCACCTTACGCAACTGCAAGCCGCGTGCGCGCGGGTCGTGAGCACGGTTCGGGCACTGGTCGAGGCTGCGCCGGGGCTGGAGATCTCCAAGGTCGAGGGCCGCGTCAAGGACGTGGAAGAGTGCATTCGCAAATTCCGCCGCAAATACCGCGCAGCCCTGGAAGAGCGCAACACGCCCTACGAGATCCAGCACTGGATCACGGACCTGATCGGTGTGCGCGTGGTCTGCCTGTACGAAGACGAAATCGAGAAGGTGGCCCACCTCCTGCAATCTCACTTTGATGTGATTGAAGTGACCGACAAGGTGGCAGCCGTTGAGTCCACCGAAGCGGAATTTGGCTACAAAGGCCTGCACCTGGACCTGCGCTGGAACAATGTGCAACGGGCGACGCCCGAACACGCAGCAGAAGCCCCATGGCCTTTTGAGCTGCAGATCCGCACCATCATCCAGGATTCGTGGAGCGTGCTGGACCACAAGATCAAGTACAAGAAATCCATTCCCGGGCAGCTCAAACGCCGTATCAATGTGCTGTCTGCCCTGTTCGAGCTGGCTGACCGGGAGTTTTTGCAGATTCGCGACGCCACCGCTGCCGAGCTGCTCAAGGCCCCGGACGAAACCGCCGAGCCCGCACCAGAAACGCAGACCGATCCGCTGGAGCCCACCAAATCCCCCAGCCTGGGCAGCGAGCTCAACGCGTTCACCTTCCTCAAGATTGCCAACCACTTTTTCAAGGACTTCGAGTTCGAGCCTTCCAAGGTAGACAGCTTTGTGGCCGACATCCACCAGTGGCAGCCGGGCATGACACGCGCCCAGCTCAATGAGCTGTTGCGCCACACGATTGGCACGGTCAAGAAGTACAAGCTGCACTTCGAGGAACAAAACCCTGACGCGTCCTTCAACCCCTTCACCGTGATTCGGCATTGCCTGTACCTGGGGGACAAAAAGCTGTTCCGTACCGCGCTGCGCAACGTGGCCCGCCAGGCCTTTGAAGCCTGGCTGGCAGAAAATCAGGTTTGATGGGCTTCTGACTGCAATGCCGAAGCGCCTTTGCGGACCTGGCAGAAAATAGAGTAAAAATCAGCTCTAGCGCCCTTTCAGAAAGCGCCAGCAGCTATTCTATTGATAGCAAATCAGTTGTTTTCAAAGGCTTTGAGATGTCAAAGCCAGTGCCGTCGAACGCACCCAACCTGTCTCCAAGGCGACTGCAGATTGGTGGTTCTACTCCATTCTTTTGTTACGGAGTACTGCTATATTGCACTGCAACATAACGGAGTTTCGCCCCATGCTCTACCAGATTTACGAAACCCAGCGCTCCTTGATGGAGCCTTTTGCTGACTTCGCGCAAGCCGCGTCCAAATTGTTCAGCAACCCCCTGTCGCCATTCAACCAGATCCCGATGGCACAGCGTATTTCTGCGGGGTACGACCTGCTGTACCGGCTGGGCAAGGACTACGAAAAGCCCACCTTTGACATCCCCAGTGTGGAAGTGGACGGCGTGGGCGTGGCCATCCATGAACGGGTGGAGCTGGACAAGCCCTTTTGCGAATTGCGCCGTTTCAAACGATTTTCCGACGATCCCGCCACGCTGACCAAGATCAAGAACCAGCCAGTGGTGCTGGTGGTGGCACCGCTTTCCGGGCACTACGCCACGTTGCTGCGCGACACCGTGCGCACCATGCTCAAGGACCACAAGGTCTACATCACCGACTGGAAAAACGCCCGCCTGGTGCCGCTGTCCGAAGGTGAGTTCCACCTGGATGACTACATCAACTACGTGCAGGAGTTCATTCGCTACCTGCAGGGCGTGTACGGCAACTGCCACGTCATCAGCGTGTGCCAGCCCACAGTGCCAGTGCTGGCGGCGGTGTCGTTGATGGCCAGCCGTGGTGAAACCACCCCGCTGACCATGACCATGATGGGTGGCCCCATTGACGCGCGCAGATCGCCCACGGCCGTGAACAACCTGGCCATGAACCGCAGCTTTGAGTGGTTTGAAAACAATGTGATCTACCGCGTGCCAGACAACTTCCCCGGCGCTGGCCGGCGTGTGTACCCAGGCTTTCTGCAGCACACGGGCTTTGTGGCAATGAACCCTGACCGGCACGCCACCAGCCACTATGACTATTTCAAGAACCTGATCAAGGGCGACGACGCCAGCGCCGAAGCCCACCGCAAGTTCTACGACGAGTACAACGCGGTGCTCGACATGGACGCCGACTACTACCTGGAAACCATCAAGACGGTGTTCCAGGAATACAAGCTGGTGCACGGCACCTGGGATGTGCGCTCGCCCGAAGGCAAGATCGAGCGCGTGCGTCCCCAGGACATCACCACCACGGCGCTGTTCACCGTGGAAGGTGAACTGGACGATATTTCAGGCTCGGGCCAAACCAAGGCCGCCCACGACCTGTGCACCGGCATTGTGAGCAAGGAACAGCGCCACCTGGAAGCCAAGGGTGCCGGGCACTACGGCATCTTCAGTGGCCGCCGCTGGCGCGAACTGGTGTACCCGCAGGTGAAGGCCTTCATTCTGGAACACCAGGCAGGCTTGAAACCGGCAGCTGCTGGTAAATCGGGCGCTGCTGCCGAGGTGGCTCCATCGGATACAGACGCCATGGCTGCGGCCAACGTGTCAGCCAGCCCCGCGCAGCGCCCGCGCCGATCCTCGGCGCGCAAGGCTTGAGCCCTGACGTGCCCGCCACAGCGGGCACCCCGATGAGCGATTTGGCGCGCAGGATCGACGCAGCCCTACCGCAAACGCAGTGCACCCGCTGCGGCTACCCTGATTGCGCGGCCTACGCGCGCGCTGTCGCGGCTGGCGAAGCAGGCATCAACCAGTGCCCCCCAGGCGGCGCTGAAGGCGTCGCGCGGCTGTCGGTCATCACCGGCCTGCCCGTGGTGGCGCTCAACCCAGAACACGGCGTCGAGTCACCGCGCGCCGGGGCGTTCATTGATGAAAACTGGTGCATAGGCTGCACGTTGTGCATCAAGGCCTGCCCCACCGATGCCATCGTGGGCGCCAACAAGCTGATGCACACGGTGATGGAATCACACTGCACCGGCTGCGAGTTGTGCGTGCCGGTGTGCCCCGTCGACTGCATTCAGCTGGAGAACGCCACAGGCTCGCGCACTGGCTGGGCCGCCTGGAGTGCAGAGCAAGCCGACGAAGCCAGACGACGTTATGCCGCCCGAACCCTGCGGCGGGAGCGCACGGCCCCAGAAGCAGACGAAGATGTAGCAACGCTCTGCGACCCGGAACCTGCCAGCGCAACACAAGAGCCGGCCGCTTCTGCACCGGCGACAGACGCTGCGGAGGCCCGCCGCGCCGCCATCGCCGCCGCCATGGAGCGCGCCAGACAATTGCGGGCGCGAAGCTAAGCCTTCCAAGCCCGCAACGCAAGCCCAGCGGTTGGGCTGACGGGCGCTTGGGGCTTGTGCGTGCAGAGCCTTGCCTAGTACCTCTCAGCGCGCAGCAAGCGTCTTGTAGACGCCGCAACCCACATATCCCGCATCCACCTGGCTCACAAAAGACATCTTGGTTTGCACCACGCCGGTAGAAGGGTTGGTGATGTCATATTCCACCCAGCCAGGCCCATGCTGCGCCTGCGCCACGATGTCGTGCACCAGTTGATCGCCTGCGATTCCCGGAATGTCCTGCACACGGGTGCCCACCTTGGAGGGGTTGCCACCAAATGCCAGGTAGCGACCGGTTTCGTCGAGTACGAACACGTACATATCTCGGTCATGAAAACCGCCCGCCTTGTCGGTAATGCGACCCAAAAACTGTTCTCGGGATGTGGAGCGGTGCAACTCAACCGCCTTGCGCACCAGGGCCACAGCTTCTTCCGCGGTGCCCTGTTGCAACCGGAATGCGGCCACCGCGCGGTTCAACGTGCTGGCTCGCTGCTCAAGAGCTTCGGCCTGCTGCACGGCCAGCCCCACCATCTGGGCGTTGTCCTGTGTGATCTGGTCAAGCTGCTGCACCGCGCCGCTGATTTCTTTGAGGCCCGTGCTCTGCTCGTTGCTGGAACTGGCGATCTCGCTCATGCTGGCGGCCACGCTGTGGATGCCTCCGGCCATCGCCGAAATGCCATCGCCTGCAGAGCGGATCAGGCTGGCACTGGATTCAACCTGCCCCACGGACGTCTGGATCAGATCGCGAATCTCGCGGGCCGCCTCGCCAGAGCGCTGCGCCAGCATGCGAACCTCGGATGCCACCACGGCAAACCCCCGGCCTTGCTCACCCGCCCGGGCTGCCTCGACTGCGGCATTGAGCGCCAGGATATTGGTTTGAAAGGCGATGCCATCGATCACGCCAATGATTTCGCTCATGCGCCGCGCGCCTTGCTGAATGGCTTCCACCGACTGCACCGCACGGGCCATGGCCTGCGCGCCGGTGTCCGCTGCCTGCCGCACTTGTGCGGCTTTCTGGTCTGCACTCAAGGCTGTGTGGGCATTGTTTTGCACGGTGGACGAAAGCTCTTCCACGCTGGCGGCCGTCTCCTCCAGGTTGGCTGCCTGCTGCTCAGTCCGGTCGGCCAACGCCCGATTGCCATGCGCCAGGCTCTGGCCGGCATGGGCCACCAGGGCTGCGTTGCTGCGAATGTCAGCCACCATGGCAGAGAGCTTGTAGACCATCTGGTCCAGCGAACGGGCCATCTCGGCCATTTCGTCATGCCCCTGCAGGCTGGCGTGCACGGTCAGATCACCCTGCGTGGTTTGCTGCATCGACCGCGCCACCAAAGCCATGTCGTGCGACAGAGTCAACCACAACACCAGCTGCACATACAGCATCAGAACGCAAGCCACCGCAGTGAGCCACCAGGGCGCCGCCATCACGGCAAGCACCACGGCCACCAGCGACTGGGCAGCGCACCAGCCGAGTTTTCCGGGCAGCTTGAGCCGCCTCATCAGCCATGCCCCCGGCCGCAAAGGTGAAAACGCCACCATGTCTCTTGTCTCCTGTTTCTATTTGTATCTAACCCATGCTAGGGGCCGGCTCTTACGCTGCGTTGACGACAGGCTGACATTCAGGGTAACCACCCAGTCGAAAGCGTCGGTTGCACCCGTGCTTTGGTAGCCCACGGTAGTACAGGCATCCACCATAATGCAACCCCATGAATTCCCTGCTTTCTCTCCTGCAGCCCTACCCTTTTGAGCGGTTGAAGCAACTGTTTGCCGAGGTGACGCTCCCGGCCAACTATTCCGCGATCAGCCTGGGCATGGGCGAACCCCGCCATCCCACACCCCAGTTCATCAAAGATACGCTTTGCAGCCACCTGGAGGGATTGGCCAGCTACCCGGCCACCGCAGGGGACATCCGCTTGCGCACCGCTTTCACCGAGTGGATTCAGCGCCGCTATCAGCTCGACCTGAACCCCGCCACGCAGGTGCTCCCGATCAACGGCTCTCGCGAAGCACTGTTCGCATTTGCCCAAACAGTCATTGACGCGGCCCAGCCAGACCCCATGGTGGTCTGCCCCAACCCGTTCTATCAAATCTACGAAGGCGCAACCCTGCTGGCGGGCGCCAAGCCTTATTACGCCCCCAGCGACCCGGCCCGCAACTTCGCGGTGGACTGGGACAGCGTGCCGCTGGACGTATGGCAGCGCACCCAGTTGATCTTTGTGTGCTCCCCCGGCAATCCCACGGGTGCCGTCATGCCGCTGAACGAGTGGCACAAGCTGTTTGCCCTGAGCGACCGTTACGGCTTTGTCATCGCATCGGACGAGTGCTACAGCGAAATTTACTTCCGCGACGAGCCACCGCTGGGCGGCCTGGAAGCGGCCAAGAAGCTGGGGCGGCACGATTTCAAGAACCTGATCTCCTTCACCAGCCTGTCCAAGCGCAGCAACGTGCCCGGCCTGCGCAGCGGCTTCGTGGCTGGCGACGCAGCCTTGATCAAGAACTTCCTGCTCTACCGCACCTACCACGGCAGCGCCATGAGCCCCATCGTGCAAGAGGCCAGCATCGCGGCCTGGGGCGATGAGGAACATGTGGCGCAAAACCGGGCCCTGTACCGCAAGAAGTTCGCACAAGTCACCCCTTTGCTGGCAGGCGTGATGGATGTGGCCTTGCCCGATGCAGGTTTTTACCTCTGGGCCAAGGTGCCCGATGCACTGGGCATGACCGATGCCGAGTTCGCGAAGGCCCTTTTGGCTCAATACAATGTCACCGTGCTGCCCGGCAGCTATCTGGCCCGCGAGGCGCAGGGCAGCAACCCCGGCGCCCAGCGCGTGCGCATGGCCCTGGTGGCCGACACCGAAGAATGCGTGGAAGCCGCCCTGCGCATCGTCCAATTCATCCAATCCCGTACTGCTTGAACAACATGAGCCAACAACTGCAAAACACCATCGAAACCGCCTGGGAAAACCGCGCCAACCTGTCCCCCGCCTCTGCCCCCAAGGAAGTGGTGGACGCTGTGGAGCAAGTGATTGCCGAGCTGAACAACGGCACGCTGCGCGTGGCTACGCGTGAGGCTGTGGGCCAATGGACGGTGCACCAGTGGATCAAGAAGGCCGTGCTGCTGTCCTTCCGCCTCAAGGACAACGACGTCATCCAGTCGGGCGACCTGACTTTCTACGACAAGGTGCAAACCAAGTTTGCCCACCTGAGCGCTGATGAACTCAAGGCGACCGGCGTGCGCGTGGTGCCTCCAGCCGTGGCCCGCCGCGGCAGCTATATCGCCAAGGGCGCCATCCTGATGCCCTCTTACGTCAACATCGGCGCCTATGTGGGCGAAGGCACCATGGTGGACACCTGGGCCACCGTGGGCTCCTGCGCACAGATCGGCGCTGGCGTGCACCTGTCTGGCGGCGTGGGCATTGGCGGCGTGCTGGAGCCGCTGCAAGCGGGCCCCACCATCATTGAAGACAACTGCTTCATCGGTGCGCGCTCCGAAGTCGTCGAAGGCGTGGTGGTGGAAGAAAACTCGGTTCTGGGCATGGGCGTGTACCTGGGCCAAAGCACTCCCATCTTCAACCGCGCTACCGGCGAAATCAGCTACGGCCGTGTGCCTGCAGGCTCTGTGGTGGTCAGCGGCAACCTGCCCAAGACGGCCGCTAACGGCGCGCCTTACAGCATGTATGCCGCCATCATCGTCAAGCAAGTGGATGCGCAAACGCGCTCCAAGACCAGCATCAACGATCTGCTGCGCGACTGATCGCGCAGGCCCAGGGCTGGCGCGCACGCCGCGCCGGCCTGCCTTGAAAAGAGCCGCCTAGGCCGCTGGCAGACCCAGAACGAGAGGGAGATACCCATGAGTACGATGGAGCGGATTCTTCGCCTGATGAGCGAAAAGAAAGCGTCAGACGTTTACCTGTCTGCCAACGCCCCGGCGCTGATCAAGATCAACGGCGAGTGCATACCGATCAACAACCAGGTGCTGCCGCCAGACGCTCCACGCAACCTGCTGTCTGAAATCGTCCCCGCCGAGCGCATTGAAGAGCTGGAGGAAACCGGCGAGCTGAACATGGGCGTGCCGCTCTCCGGCGTCGGGCGCTTCCGTATCAGCGCCATGCGCCAGCGCGGCAGCTATGCCGTGGTGGTTCGCTTCATCTCGCAGCAGGTGCCCGATTTTGAATCGCTGAACCTGCCGCCCGTTCTGACGGAGCTGATTCTGGAAAAGCGCGGCCTGATCCTGGTGGTAGGCGCTACGGGCTCTGGCAAAAGCACCACCCTGGCCTCCATGATCGACACGCGCAACACCTTGATGTCCGGGCACATTCTCACCATCGAAGACCCGGTGGAATACCAGTTCCGCAACAAGAAATCGATCGTGAACCAGCGCGAGATCGGCAGTGACACCCAATCGCTGCAGACCGCCCTCAAGAACGCCCTGCGCCAGGCCCCTGACGTGATTCTGATCGGCGAAATCCGTGACCGGGAAACCATGTCCTCGGCCATCGCCTATGCGCAGTCGGGCCACTTGTGCCTGGCTACCTTGCACGGCAACAACAGTTACCAGGCGCTCAACCGCATTCTGAGCTTCTACCCTGCCGAGGTGCGGCCCACCATGCTCGGCGACCTGGCTTCGTCCCTCAAAGCCATCGTCTCGCAACGCCTGGTGCGCACGGTGGAAGGCGCACGCGTTCCTGCCGTGGAAGTCATGCTCAACACCAAGCTGGTGGCTGATCTGGTGGAAAAAGGCGACTTTTCCGGCGTCAAAGACGCCATGGAAAAGTCCATGGCCGAAGGTTCACAAACCTTTGAAGAAGCCCTTGCGCGCCTGATCATGGAAAAGAAGATCGACCGCAAAGAAGGCATGGCCTATGCCGATTCGCCCACCAACCTGATGTGGCGCCTGCAAAACGACTTTGCCCAGGCCGCCAATGCCGCGAAAGCGCAAAAAGAAGCCCGCGACACCCCCGACGACCAGCCCTCGTTCACCGAGATCGTGCTGGACGTCAAAGGCAGCTGAGCCCGTTGGGCCCAGCGCGCTTGAAACCTGTGATTGCCAATGACCCGTACCCTGCACCTTGCTGAACAACTGATCGCCCTGCCCTCCATCACGCCGCTGGACGAAGGATGCCTGGAACTGCTCGCGCAGCGCCTTCAACCCCTGGGATTTGTGTGCGAACGGCTGGACAGCGGGCCTGCCGATTTCCGTGTCAGCAACTTGTGGGCAAAAAGGCCTGCAGCGCAATCTGGACAAGCGCTATCAGCTATCAAAACCATAGTATTTGCAGGCCATACCGACGTGGTGCCCACAGGCCCGTTGGCCCAGTGGAGCAGTGACCCGTTCACCCCCACCCACAAGAACGGCAAGCTGTACGGGCGTGGTGCCAGCGACATGAAGACGTCCATTGCCGCGTTTGTGGTGGCCGTGGAAGAATTTCTGGCTGCCTACCCTGATGCACCGCTCAACATCGCTTTCTTGCTGACCAGCGACGAAGAAGGCCCTTCCGTAGATGGCACGAAGGTGGTGGTGGAGCAACTCCGCGCGCGGGGTGAGCCTCTCGACTATTGCATCGTGGGCGAGCCCACCTCGGTCGAACGCACGGGCGACATGATCAAGAACGGCCGCCGCGGCACCTTGAGCGGCAAGCTCACCGTGCGCGGCATCCAGGGCCACATCGCCTATCCCCAGCTCGCCCGCAACCCCATCCACCAGGCCCTGCCTGCGCTAGCCGAACTGGCAGCCACCGTATGGGACCAAGGCAACGCCTTCTTCCCGCCCACCAGCTGGCAGATCAGCAACATCCACGGGGGCACGGGCGCCACCAACATCATCCCCGGCGATGTGGTGGTGGACTTCAACTTCCGGTTCTGCACAGAATCCACAGCCGAAAGCCTGCAGCAGCGGGTGCACGCCGTGCTCGACCGCCATGGGCTGGAATACGACCTGCGCTGGACGCTGGGCGGCCAGCCCTTCCTGACTACGCCTGGAGAGCTGGTCACCGCAGTGCAACAAGCCATTGCCGGCGAAACGGGGCTTTCCACCGAACTGTCCACCACGGGCGGCACCAGCGACGGGCGTTTCATCGCCCAGATCTGCCCCCAGGTCATTGAACTGGGCCCGCCCAACGCCACGATCCACAAGATCGATGAGTATGTGGTGGTGGCCGACATTGAACCGCTGAAGAACATTTATCGCCGCACGCTGGAAAACCTGCGTCAGCAAGCGCTGGAACGCATGGCGGTGGCAGCATGAGCCACACCCCCACCCAACCCCTGACCGTCGCTGCCGCCGTCGCACGGGCTGCTCAGCGGTTGTCTTCTGCCGGACTGGCTTTTGGCCACGGCACGACCAACGCCGAAGACGAAGCCGCATGGCTGGTGTTGTGGCGCCTGGGACTGCCCCTGGACAGCGACCTGTCTGACGCGCCAGATTCCACCGCCCACCGCAACGTGACTGCAGAAGAAGCGGCTGCGGTCGATGCGTTGATCGACCAGCGCATCCAGACGCGCAAACCTGCGGCCTACCTTACGCATGAGGCCTGGCTGCAAGGCGTGCCGTTCTACGTGGACGAGCGCGCCATCGTGCCCCGCAGCTTCATCGCTGAACTGCTGGCCGACGGCAGCATTGACGACTTTTTGGGGGAACACACCCGCCGTGTGCTCGATTTGTGCACCGGCAATGGCAGCCTGGCCATCCTGGCCGCCATGGCGTACCCGGAAGTAGAAGTCACGGGCGCTGACATTTCTGCCGATGCGCTCGCCGTTGCGCGCATCAACGTGGACAAGCACGGCTTGGCGCAGCGCGTGCAGTTACAAATCTCGGACGGCATGGAGTCGCTACCCGGCCCGTGGGACTTGATTCTGTGTAACCCGCCCTACGTCAACGCGCAAAGCATGTCGAACCTGCCTGCCGAATACCGGGCAGAGCCTGAACTGGCCCTGGCAGGCGGCACCGATGGCATGGATTTCATTCGCAAGCTGCTGCGCGATGCGCCCGCACGCATGAGCGAACACGCCGTGTTGGTGCTGGAAATCGGCAACGAACGGGAATTTTTTGAAGCTGCCTTCCCGACATTGCCCGTGTTCTGGATCGAAACCAGCGCCGGTGAAGACCAAGTGCTGCTGGTCACCCGCCAAGCCTTGCTGGGACAAGGCTGACGGCAGGTGGGCGGCGCTTCCTGCGCTTTCGCCCTCTTCCCGAAACCGGGCCCAGACCACCCGGTCACTGAAACCCCGATAATAGAAGGCTGCCTCCAGCCCACCGCACACACTCACCGTGTGCCGCGTTGATGGGCCAGGGGCCTACCCTACACAGGGTGGACGGGGCAACGCACTGCGCAGCCCCCGCCCTGCCCGCATTCTCATGATCACTCTCAAAAATATCGTCCTGCGCCGGGGCACCAAGGTGCTGCTGGACAACGTCTCCGTCACACTCAACCCCGGTGAAAAAGTCGGCTTGGTGGGGCGCAATGGCGCAGGCAAATCCACCCTGTTTGCCCTGCTCAATGGCACGCTGCACGAAGACGGCGGCGATTTCTCCATTCCCAGGCAATGGCGCATGGCCCAGGTGGCCCAGAACATGCCGGAAACCGACGAAACCGCCACGGCTTTCGTGCTGGCGGGCGACACCCGGCTGGCAGAGCTGCACGCCCAGCGCCTGCAACTCGAGAACAGCGACGCCAGCTACGACGACCCAGAACACGGCATGGCCATTGCCCAGGTCTACACCGACCTGGCTGACGCAGGCGACCACGATGCAGAGCCGCGCGCCCAGGCGCTGATCCTGGGGCTGGGCTTTCAGGCGCATGAGCTTGACCGCCCGGTCAACAGCTTCTCGGGCGGCTGGCGTATGCGGCTGCAGCTCGCACGCGCGCTGATGTGCCCTTCTGACTTACTGCTGCTGGACGAGCCCACCAACCACTTGGACTTGGATGCGCTGGTGTGGCTCGAAGCCTGGCTCAAAAAATACGCCGGCACGATGATCGTCATCAGCCATGACCGCGAGTTTCTGGATGCCGTCACCAACGTCACGCTGCAAATCGACAGCGCCAAGCTAACGCGCTACGGCGGCAACTACAGCAAGTTTGAAGAACTGCGTGCCCAGCAAATGGAGCTGCAACAGGCCGCCTACGCCAAGCAGCAGGACAAGATTGCGCACCTGCAGAAGTTCATTGACCGCTTCAAGGCCAAAGCCAGTAAAGCCAAGCAGGCGCAAAGCCGCGTCAAGGCGCTGGAACGCATGGAACGCGTCGCGCCCCTGCTGGCCGAGGCCGAGTTCACCTTCGAGTTCAAGGAACCGGTCAACCTGCCCAACCCGATGCTTGCCATCAGCGATGCTTCGTTTGGCTACCAGACCGACGACGGCAACAAAACCATTCTGCAAGGCGTCAACCGCTCGGTTCTGGCCGGGCAACGCATCGGCATCCTGGGTGCGAATGGCCAGGGCAAATCCACGCTGGTGAAAACCATCGCCCGCGAAATGGCGCCACTGGCTGGCACGGTGACGGAGGGCAAGGGCCTGTCCATCGGCTACTTCGCCCAGCAGGAACTGGACGTGCTGCGCCCTGGCGAAAATCCGCTGGAGCACATGATCCGCCTGGCCCGCGAGATGGGCGCCAATGCCCGCGAATCCACCCGCGAACAGGACCTGCGCAGCTTTCTGGGCAGCTTCAACTTCAGCGGCGACATGGTCAAGCAGGCCGTGGGCACCATGAGCGGCGGCGAAAAAGCCCGCCTGGTGCTGGCCATGATGGTCTGGCAACGCCCCAACCTGCTGCTGTTGGACGAGCCTACCAACCACCTCGACCTGGCCACACGCGAGGCCCTGTCGATGGCTCTCAACGAATTCGAGGGCACCGTGATGCTGGTCAGCCATGACCGGGCCCTGCTGCGCGCGGTGTGCGACGAATTCTGGCTGGTCGGGCGTGGCGTGGTCGGCCCCTTCGACGGGGATCTGGACGACTACCAGCGCTACCTGCTGGAAGAATCCAAGCGCCTGCGCGAGCAAACGCGCCAGGACGAGGCCGCCGCCCGCATCGCAGCAGCAGCCCCAGCCACCCCCGCGCCAGAAACGGCGCCTCCTCCATCTGCGGCTGCGGCCCCCGCGCCTCAGATCAAGGACAGCAAAGAACAGCGCCGCCTGGATGCCCAGGCGCGCCAGCAACTGGCAGACAAAGCCCGCCCGCTCAAGAAAGAGCTGGAGCAGATCGACAAACGCTTGGCCACCTTGGCGGCCGAGCGTTCTGAACTGGAAACCCGGCTCACCCAGCCCCTGCCCCCTGCGGAAATTGCCGACTGCGGCAAACGACTCAAGCAAGGGCAGGACGAAACGGAGAAGTTGGAAGAGCGGTGGCTGGAGATTTCTGCGGCCCTGGAAGACATGGGTGCCAGCAGCCCTGCTTGAATGAGCATCACCGGCTACTGCTGACGATTTCTGGGCTTAGCGCTTACCCAGAAAGCGCTAGCAGCTATCAATTCAGGAGCAAATCAAGCCATACAAAAAACAGAAATTTTTTGGATCATGGTGTCAACCGGGCATGCACGGCACACGTTGTGGTTCCATCACAGGAGTTTTCCAGTATGAACACCACCCACATGTTGAACGCTTGGCCCGACGACGAACGCGATCGCAAACGCTCTCCTGCCCGCTGCTGAGCAACAGGCGACATTGGCGTCGCATCTCAAGGTTCCTCTTTCAAAGCCCCGGACTCCGGGGCTTTTTTCTGCCTGCGAGTTTCTGGAAGGTGGCGCAGCCCCCTCCATCTCTGACCGAAACCGGTGCAAGTTTTTGTGTTTGTGAAGGCGATGCTGTCAACCACCCATCTGCTAAGTGCGTTGACTGACTATCTCAGGAGCTTTTCCCATGAACACCGCAATTTTGAACGCTTGGCCCGACGACGAACGTGACCGCAAACGCGCACCGGCAGCGCTTTGATTGGCATGTTGAGCATTCGGTATGTGGGTCTTTTTTAGCCCCATGAAATGCTCACCCTAGGTGTAGAAAAACGCTGAATCTCCTACCGCCGATACACCCAAATTACCAAGGGAACGTGATTGTCACGTTCCCTTTTTTCATGGCGCCGCCTGCAAGCCCACCGCAGTGGAAAGCTGGGCAGACCCCCACGCACACACAGTGCGACACCGGGGCAGCGCGCTGCTTCTTCCCAGCACCAAGCCAAATGTGCCGCGGCTTGCAATCATAAAATTTGATTTATTTGAAAAAAATTTATGATAAAAACATAAAATATAGACTTCATCTCAAAGTGGCGAGCACCATGCCCATCTCCCTGCCCAGCGTCATCAGCATGCGTGCGTTCCAGATACGCCTGCTCAACTGGATACTGCTGGCCAATGTGGGGTTCAGCCTGGTTCTGCTAGTTCTGGGGCTGACGCCGCTCATCGTGCCGCCGCCCTATTGGAGCCAGGTGCTGATGGGGGGCATATTGCTCATGCTGGCGTTGTGGGCGATTGTGCGGACAGCCCCCCAGCACTACGTCGCGGTCTCTGTCGTGATGACGGTGGCGGCGCTGTTGCTGTTCACCTATGCACTCACGAAATCTCAGGCCAATGAGCTGCGAGCCCTCTGGTTCCTCACGGGGGTAGGCACTGGTTACATCCTGCTGGGCAAGCGAGCGGGTATTGCTTACACGTTTGCCAGTCTGGCACTGGTGCTGGGTACCAACAGCATCCAACCCCACCCTTACACGCAGCACGCGCTGATCGTTTTCACGCTGGCAACGCTGTTGTGCAGCATGTGTTTTCATATCTTCGTTTCGCATGGCGAGCGCCTGTACAAGCACCTGTCCAAGCGCGAGCAGCAGTACCGGCTGCTCACTGAAGGGGCCGAGGACGTGATCTGGCGCATCAACCCAGACATGACGGTGGCAGATGTGAGTTCTGCCGACGAGCGACTGCGCGGCGTGCCTGCGCATGAAGTGATTGGGCGGCCCATCTCCGCCATCTTGACGGCCGAGGGCGCACAGCGCCTGGACCAGGCCCTTCGCCAGAAAGAACGCCTAGCCATCCTGCCGCTGCCTTGCAAGAACGGCGAAATTCGCTGGTTTGAAATGACTGGCCGGGCCTATTTCGACGCCCGTGGCCGGCCCGCTGGGTACCACAGCATTGGCTGCGATGTGACAGAGCGTGTGCGCCTGGAGAGCGTGCTGCAGCAAGAGCGGCAATTGCTGGAAGAGCGGGTCAAGGAGCGCACGTCTGCTCTGTCTGTGGCCAAGCAGGCGGCTGAAGCCGCATTGCGCACCAAAACCGTGTTCCTGGCGAATATGGGGCACGAGCTGCGCACGCCCATGACGCTCATCATGGGGATGACGGAACTGGCACTGAAGCGTGCGGCCGTGGCCGATGTGCGACCCATGCTGCAAGAAGTGCAAACGGCCGCGAAAAAGCTCATGGTGCTGCTCAACGATCTGATCGACCTGGCGGCGCTGGAGGCACACCAGGTCCCCTTCCAGCAAGAGCCTTTGTCTGTGCCCGAGGTGGCTGCCAGCTCGGTAAGGCTGATCGCCCCGCTTGCGGCACAAAAAGGCTTGTCGCTGGAACTCGTGCCCGCATCAGGCCTGCCCGCACAGTGGCATCTGGGTGACGCAGAACGCATCCAGCAAGTGCTGCTGAACCTGCTCGACAACGCCGTGAAGTTCAGCCACAGCGGCGCCATCCGCCTGGAGATCCATGCCCAGGAAGCGGGCGGGCGCACCACATGGTCGTTGCGGGTCATCGATCAGGGCATTGGTATTGCCGCCGCAGACCAACCCCGGCTGTTCACGATCTTTGAGCAAATGGACGGATCGGCGACGCGCTCTTTTGAAGGCGCCGGGCTGGGGCTGGCGCTTTGCAAGCGCTTGGTAGAAGGCATGGGCGGACGCGTGGGCGTGGAGAGCGAATTGGGCAAGGGCAGCTGCTTCTGGGTTGAGTTGACCTTGCCAAGCGCGCCGAGCCAGGGCGACGCTACTCCTCCAACAGGTCTTACTCCCGCTTAATCCTCAGCCGGGTCGCAGGGGGGGGGGCACCAGCGCTCGCCTAACGTACAGCCTTGGGCTTGAGCAACTCTTGCTGCGCGGCCACGGTTTCGCGCAGAAATGCCCAGGTTACCTGCATACGTGCCAGGTGTTTGGATTCCGACGGCATGCTCATCCAGAACGTGCGGGTGAACTGCCCTTCTTGCGGCAAGACGCGCGTGAGCACCGGGTCGCGGTCAGCCAGAAACGCAGGCAACACCGCCAGGCCTGCCCCCGCGCGCACGGCTTCGTATTGCGCCGTGATGCTGGTGCTGCGAAACGCGAAGCGCTCGGGCTGGTGCAAAGCGTCCAGAAACTGCAGCTCTTTGGTGAACAGCAAATCGTCCACATAGCTCACGAACGCATGGTGGCGCAGGTCTTCGCGCGTGGCCACCAGCGGCTTGCGGGCCAGATACTCGCGCTGGCCGTACAGATACAGGCTGTAGTCAGAAAGCCGGCTCACGATGACCGAGCCGCGTGTGGGCCGCTCCAGCGATATCACGATGTCCGCCTCGCGCCGCGACAGGTGCAGCATGCGCGGCAGCGCCAGCAGGTCAATCGACAAATGCGGGTGCTTGCGCGTGAGCTGTGCCAGGTGTGGAGCCAAAATCAGCG
Source organism: Acidovorax sp. IB03 (assembly GCF_016406015.1). NCBI lineage: Bacteria > Pseudomonadati > Pseudomonadota > Betaproteobacteria > Burkholderiales > Comamonadaceae > Acidovorax > Acidovorax sp. IB03. The sequence goes on from NZ_JAEFCH010000003.1 coordinate 36,897, forward strand.
TGCCAAACCCCTCGGTCGCGCCCACCCGCACCAGGCCTGAGGGCCCCTCGTGCGATGCTGGTGCGGCGCGTTCTGCGCCCATCACTGCAGATTCCATCGCCTCCACCACCGGCAGCAACTGGCGCCCGGCCTCGGTCAGCCGGTGCCCTCCGGCCTCGCGCGCAAACAGCGCTGCGCCCATCTGCTTTTCCAGCGCCTGGATGCGGCGCGACACGGTGGTGTGCTCCACCGCCAGGCGCCGGGCCGCCGCGGCCAGCGTGCCCGCACGGGCCAGCTCCAGAAAATAGCGCAGGTTGTCCCAATCCATACCAGTCGTCCTCTCTCGCGGCCGTTTCATGCGCCGCATACGATGTGCATTTTTGCAGATCAAAAGTGCACAAATTCATATTGTTATTTGTTTTTTGCACACATACCATGCGGCAGCTGGCTTTGCTACTGCACTGCTGTCCTGAAGCACCCCTTTGAGGAGACAACATGAACGCACCTACATCCACGGCCGTCCTGGCCCCCACCGTCAAGCTGCTCATTGGCGGCCAGTTTGTTGAATCCCAAACCACGCAGTGGCGCAACGTGGTGAATCCCGCCACGCAAGAAGTGCTGGCCCGCGTGCCCTTCGCTACGCCCGAAGAAATCAACGCCGCCGTGGCCAGCGCCAAGGAAGCGTTCAAGACCTGGAAGAAGACCCCCATCGGCACCCGCTCGCGCATCTTCCTGAAGCTGCAGCAGCTGATCCGTGAAAACATGAGCGAGCTGGCCGCACTGCTCACGGCCGAGCAAGGCAAGACCCTGCCCGACGCAGAAGGCGATGTCTTCCGCGGCCTGGAAGTGGTTGAACACGCCGCTGGCATTGGCAACCTGCAACTGGGCGAGCTGGCCAACAACGTGGCCAATGGCGTGGACACCTACACCGTGCTGCAGCCCCTGGGCGTGTGCGCGGGCATCACCCCCTTCAACTTCCCCGCCATGATCCCGCTGTGGATGTTCCCCATGGCCATTGCCACGGGCAACACCTTTGTGCTCAAGCCCTCTGAGCAAGACCCCATGGTGACCATGCGCCTGTGCGAACTGGCGCTTGAAGCCGGTACCCCCCCAGGCGTGCTCAACGTGGTGCATGGCGGTGAAGACGCCGTGAACGCCATTTGCGACCACGCTGATATCAAAGCCATCAGCTTCGTAGGATCCACCAAGGTCGGCACCCATGTGTACAACCGCGCCAGCCTCAACGGCAAGCGTGTGCAGTGCATGATGGGCGCGAAGAACCACGCCATCGTGGTGCCCGACGCGAACAAGGAACAAACCCTGAACGCCCTGGCCGGTGCCGCCTTTGGCGCCGCAGGCCAGCGCTGCATGGCCCTGTCGGTCGTCATTCTGGTGGGCGAATCGCAGAAGTGGATTCCGGAACTGGTGGCCAAGGCCAAGACCCTGAAGGTGAGCGGCGGCACGGAAAAAGGCACCGACGTAGGCCCACTGATCTCCTGCGCCGCCCGCGACCGCGTGGTGGGCCTGATCGAGCGCGGCATTGCCGACGGCGCCACCCTGGAACTGGACGGCCGCAACCCCAGCGTGCCCGGCTACGAAAAGGGCAACTTCGTGGGCCCAACGATTTTCAGCGGCGTCAAGCCCGGCATGTCCATCTACGGCCAGGAAATCTTTGGCCCCGTGCTGTGCCTGGCCGCTGCCGACACGCTGGACGAAGCCATTGAATTCATCAACGCCAACCCCAACGGCAACGGCACGGCCATCTTCACGCAAAGCGGCGCAGCAGCGCGCAAGTTCCAGGAAGAGATCGACGTGGGCCAGGTCGGCATCAACGTGCCAATTCCTGTGCCCGTGCCAATCTTCTCGTTCACCGGTTCGCGCGCTTCCAAGCTGGGCGACCTGGGCCCCTACGGCAAGCAAGTCGTGATGTTCTACACACAGACCAAGACGGTGACTGCACGCTGGTTTGACGACAGCACCGTGAGCCAGGGCGTGAACACCACGATCAGCTTGAAGTGACATCCCCCTGAGGCGCTGCGCGCCTTCCCCCTTCTCTCGCGCTTTGCGCGGGAAGGGGGACGCCACCCGTGCCTGAACCTCTGGATGGCGGCTCTTGCACGGTGGCACTGGCCTGGGCAGCGCCGGTTTCGAGCACTGCAGGCGGTGGTAAAAGCAGCGCATGCAAACTTTTCAGACAACGACGATGCGGAGATGGGCCATGGTCTTCGGTACTGCGTGCGTGATGCAGATGGGTAGCCTGGCCCTCGCCCAGGCTGGCGCTGCCTGCCAACCCGGCGGCACGGTTGCCGAAGTCAATGCCTGCGCGGTGCAAGACTTTCAAGCCGCAGACACCACCATCCAGATCCTGTACGAAGACGTGATGCGCGCTCTGTCGGCCCACGAACGCCCGCAACTGCGGCAAGAACATTCCGCCTGGGTGCGCCAGCGCACGGTGCAATGCAAGCGCGAAACCCAAGCCACCGAAACCCAGCCCGAAGGCCCGCGCCTGTACCACCAGTGCCTCACGCGCAAGACGCAAGAGCGGCGCAAAGGCCTGATGCGCTGGCTGAGCAACGACAGCCCAGCCAAGCCCTGAGGCCTTGACGCCCCATTCACCCAAAGCCCCACAACAACACAAGAGACAACGCCATGGACTTTGAGCTGACCGAAGAACAACGCGCCTTTGCCCAAACCGCCCGCGACTTTGCCCTGGCCGAACTGGCCCCGCACGCGGCCGAGTGGGACGCCGAAGGCATCTTCCCCAAAGACGCCATCGCCAAGGCGGGCGAACTGGGCTTTTGCGGCCTGTATGCGCCTGAAGCCGCAGGCGGCCTCGCCCTGCCCCGCCTGGATGCCACGCTGGTGTTTGAAGAAATGGCGGCGGTTGACCCCAGCACCACCGCCTTCATCACCATCCACAACATGGCCACCTGGATGCTGGGCACCTGGGCCCAGCCCGCCGTGCGCGACCACTGGGGCCCGCTGCTCACCACCGGGCAAAAGCTCGCCAGCTACTGCCTGACCGAGCCCGGCGCGGGCTCTGACGCCGCATCGCTCAAAACCCGCGCCGAGCTGGTGGGCAACGAATACGTCATCAACGGCAGCAAGGCCTTCATCAGCGGCGCAGGCAGCACCGATGTGCTGGTGCTCATGGCCCGCACCGGTGATGCGCGATCCGGCGCCAGCGGCATCAGCGCCTTTGCCGTGCCCGCCGATGCGCCCGGCATCACCTACGGCAAAAAAGAACACAAGATGGGCTGGAACAGCCAGCCCACCCGCACCATCAGCTTTGACAACGTGCGCATCCCCGCCAACCACTTGCTGGGGCAAGAAGGCGAAGGCTTCAAGATCGCCATGAAGGGGCTGGACGGCGGGCGCATCAACATCGCCACCTGCTCCGTCGGCGCTGCCCAGGGCGCGCTCACCCAGGCGCAGCAATACATGCAAGACCGCAAGCAGTTTGGCAAAAGCATCGCCAGCTTTCAGGCCCTGCAGTTCAAGCTGGCCGACATGGCTACCGAGCTGGTCGCCGCCCGCCAAATGGTGCGCCTGGCCGCCAGCAAGCTCGACGCCGGGGCGCGCGACGCCACCACCTACTGCGCCATGGCCAAGCGCTTTGCCACCGATGCAGGCTTTACCGTGGTGAACGAGGCCCTGCAGCTGCACGGCGGCTACGGCTACATCCGCGAATACCCGCTGGAGCGCCTGCTGCGCGACGCCCGCGTGCACCAGATTCTGGAAGGCACCAACGAAATCATGCGCGTCATCATCGCCCGCCGCATGCTCGATGGCGATGCGCCGGAGGTGATTCGCTGATGCCCCAGCGCTCGCCTGAACGCGCTGTTTTTGATAGCTGCCTGCGCTTACCCATCAAGCGCTAGCGGCCTATTTCAGGCTCTTCTAGCGAATGCTAGTGATGCACTCGATAAATGTCGTACGTCGAAATCGTCGTTTACAGACGTGCGGCGATTTCCATCACTACTATTCGCTAGAAGAGCCCTATTTCACTCAAGGCCATGGCCACCCGCCCACTCAGCGACGAAACCCTGCACCTCATCGGTGCCCTGCGCACGGCCCTAGCGCAGCGCAGCGATGTGGACGAGCGCACCATGTTTGGCTGCTACTGCTTCTTTGTAGACGGCAAGCTGTGCATGGGCGTGAAGGGCGAAGAGTTGCTGGTGCGCCTGCCGCCAGATCGCCATGGCGAATTTCAAGAGATGCAGAACACCCGCGAACTCTCGCCCGGCGGCTGCATGCAAGGCTACTTCTGGGTGGAGCCCAACGGCTACGCCACGCGGGCGCAGTGGCGCTTTTGGCTGGACGAAGCCCTGGCCTACAACCCGCGGGCCAAGGCATCGCCGCGCCGCAAGCCCACGCTAGCGAAAACAGTAGCCAACACTGCGCCCAAGGCAGCGGCCAAAAAGTCAGCCACCGCGCCGAAGGGGCCATCAGGAAAAGCAGGCAACGCAGGCAAACGGCACAGCATTTTTGACGAGGACGACTGATGCAGAGCAATCACAGTCAAAAAGGCCTACAGCGCTTATCCAACAAGCGCCAGCAGCTACCAATTCAATAGCAATCACTTTTCACTTCACCTTAGACCGACCACAGGAGACAACACATGAAAATCGCATTCATCGGCCTCGGCAACATGGGCGGCCCCATGGCACACAACCTGCACAAGGCAGGCCACGAAGTGCGCGCGTTTGACCTGTCCCAACCCGCCCGCGACAAGCTGGCCGCAGACGGCGTGCCCATCGCCGCCGACGCCAAAGCCGCCGTGCAAGGCGCCGAAGTCGTCATCACCATGCTGCCCGCCAGCCAGCATGTGGAAGGCCTGTTTTTAGGCGCGGGCGAGCTGCTGGCCCAGCTACCCGCAGGCACGCTGATCATCGACTGCTCCACCATCGCTGCCGCCACCTCCCGCAAGGTGGCCGAAGCCGCCCAAGCCAAGGGCGTGGCCTTTATCGACGCCCCTGTGTCCGGCGGCACCGGCGGCGCCATCGCAGGCACCCTCACCTTCATGGTGGGCGGCGACACAGCCGACCTGGAACGCGCCCGCCCCATCCTCGAAAAAATGGGCGCCAACATCTTCCACGCAGGCGCCGTGGGCGCAGGCCAGACGGCCAAGATCTGCAACAACATGCTGCTGGGCATCTTGATGGCAGGCACCAGCGAAGCCATTGCCCTGGGCGTAGCCAACGGCCTGGACCCCAAGGTGCTGAGCGAAATCATGCGCCGCAGCTCGGGCGGCAACTGGGCGTTGGAGAAGTACAACCCCTACCCCGGCGTGATGGAAACCGCGCCTGCCAGCAAAGGCTACGCGGGCGGTTTTGGCACGGACCTGATGCTCAAGGACTTGGGCCTGGCACAAGAGAACGCTGCAGCAGTGAAGGCCAGCACCCCACTGGGCGGCTTGGCGCGCAACCTGTATGCCATGCACTCGATCGCCGGCAATGGTGCGCTGGACTTCTCAAGCATCATCAAGACGGTATTGAAGTAAGCCGCTGAAGTGATCCGATGTGGTGGGCGACTACCGCATCCGCAAGTTCACTATCAAAAAAATAGCTGCTAGCGCTTTTTACATAAGCGCTAGCAGCTTTTTTACATCAACCCCTAGCGAAGAGCCTCAACGCCAGGGATGGCAGATGGGTGGTGCACCGACCTGCAGTGACGCGGCTCACATCTGGTCGATCATCACCTGACCAAAGCCCGAGCAGCTCACCTGGGTTGCACCGTCCATCAGTCGGGCAAAGTCGTAGGTCACCTTCTTGCTGCCAATGGCTTTTTCCAGTGAAGTCAGGATCAGGTCGGCCGCTTCCTTCCAGCCCATGTGGCGCAGCATCATCTCGGCGGAGAGGATTTCAGAGCCGGGGTTCACATAGTCCTTGCCCGCATATTTGGGCGCGGTGCCGTGGGTGGCTTCAAAGCAGGCCACCGAGTCGGACATGTTGGCGCCCGGCGCGATGCCGATGCCGCCCACCTGTGCGGCCAGCGCGTCAGAGATGTAGTCGCCGTTCAGGTTGAGCGTGGCCACCACCGAGTACTCGGCGGGGCGCAGCAAGATCTGCTGCAGGAAGGCATCGGCAATGCTGTCCTTGATGATGATTTCCTTGCCCGTCTTGGGGTTGGCAAACTTGCACCATGGGCCGCCGTCGATCAGCTCGGCGCCAAACTCCTTTTGCGCCAGGGCGTAGGCCCAGTCGCGGAAGCTGCCTTCGGTGTACTTCATGATGTTGCCCTTGTGCACGATGGTCACGCTGGGCTTGTTGTGGTCAATGGCGTATTGAATGGCCTTGCGGATCAGACGCTCGGTGCCTTCACGCGAGACGGGCTTGATGCCGATGCCCGAGGTGTTGGGGAAGCGGATCTTGGTGGCGCCCAGTTCATTCTGCAAAAACGCGATGAGCTTCTTGGCCTTGTCGGACTCGGCGGGGAATTCAATGCCCGCGTAGATGTCTTCCGAGTTCTCGCGGAAGATGACCATGTTGGTCTTTTCAGGCTCTTTCAGCGGCGATGGCACGCCCTTGAAGTACTGCACGGGGCGCAGGCACACGTACAAATCCAGCTCCTGACGCAGGGCCACGTTCAGCGAGCGGATGCCGCCGCCCACGGGCGTGGTGAGCGGCCCCTTGATGGACACCACGTAGTCGCGCACGGCCTGCAGGGTTTCGTCGGGCAGCCACACATCGGGGCCATAGATGCGGGTGGCCTTCTCGCCCGCAAACACTTCCATCCACTGGATCTTGCGCTTACCGCCGTAGGCCTTGGCCACGGCAGCATCCACCACCTTGATCATCACGGGCGTGATGTCGCGGCCCACGCCATCGCCTTCAATGAACGGGATGATGGGCTGATCGGGCACGTTCAGCGACATGTCGGCGTTGACGGTGATCTTCTGCCCCTCGGCAGGAACCTGGATGTGCTGGAAAGTGGTCATGGGCAAGGGTCTCCGTAGCGGCTAAACAGGGTTCAACCGGTGAATCAGGGGTTAGCGGGATGGCCTGCGGGCGGCAAGCGCCCGGCCAGGCGGCAAACTTTTTCATTTTAGGGCCTGTTGTTCGGCCCGGCGCACAACGCGGAACCTGCACCCAGGGCAAGCCTCCAAACACAAGCCTCCAAACCCGCGGCGGCGCCCGCCAGAGTTCGATGAAAATGCGGGCCAGTCGCGCAGCGCGCAACCCAGCAACCTTTCCTGAAAGCCACCATGCCCCGCCTTTCACCCGCCACCGCCCGGCTGCTTGCCACCAGCCTGATTGCCCTGGCCAGCACAGCCCCCGCCGCCGCCCAAGGCCAACCCCAAATGAACTTGCCGCGCATCGAAATCACGGCGGGCATGCACCGCATTGAGGCGCAGGTGGCGGCATCGCCCCAGGAGCGCCAAACCGGCCTGATGCACCGCAAGGAAATGCCCGCACATGAAGGCATGTTGTTCGTGTTTGAACAGCCCGCCACGCAGTGCTTCTGGATGAGGAACACGCTGCTGCCACTGACTGCGGCCTTTGTGGCCGATGACGGCACCATCGTGAACCTGGCCGACATGAAGCCACAAACCGAAGACTCGCACTGCTCTGCCAAGCCCGTGCGCTACGTGTTGGAGATGAACCAGGGCTGGTTTGCGCAAAAGGGTATCAAGCCGGGGAGCAAGCTGGTGAATGCAGTCGTGTTCAACGCCAAGAAATGAGTCGCTGACCCGCTATCCGCGCGGGCTGCGCCCATAAAAAAACGGCCTTGCGGCCGTTTTTTTATGCTCTGGTGAAACCAGTCATCAGGCGAAGTTGGCTTCGGCAAACTTCCAGTTGACCAGCTTGTCCAGGAAGGTTTCCACGAACTTGGGACGCAGGTTGCGGTAGTCGATGTAGTAGGCGTGTTCCCACACGTCCACGGTCAGCAGGGCCTTGTCGGCGGTGGTCAGGGGCGTGCCAGCAGCGCCGGTGTTGACGATGTCCACGCTGCCGTCAGCCTTCTTCACCAGCCATGTCCAGCCCGAGCCGAAGTTGCCCACGGCGCTCTTGACGAAGGCTTCCTTGAAAGCGGCATAAGAGCCGAACTTGGCGTTGATGGCTTCAGCCAGGGCGCCCGTGGGTTCGCCGCCGCCGTTGGGGGCCATGCAGTTCCAGAAGAAGGTGTGGTTCCAGATTTGGGCTGCGTTGTTGTAGATGCCGCCGGAGGACTTCTTGATGATCTCTTCCAGAGTCATCGATTCAAACTCGGTGCCCTTTTGCAGGTTGTTCAGGTTCACCACATAGGCGTTGTGGTGCTTGCCATGGTGGAACTCCAGCGTTTCCTGGCTGTAGTGAGGGGCCAGTGCGTCGATGGCGTAGGGCAGCGGGGGCAGGGTATGTTCCATGGTGGTGATTCCTCGTGGTTTGCAATGCAGGAAGAGCGGCAGCCGTCTGCTGGCAGCGGGCCGCCGCGCTGGCGCGCAGTTTGACGCGACTTGGCATTGTAGAAAGATCCATAGCCCTGTGCTGAGAAGTGGCGATCAGGCGACGGTCATTCGCCCGTAACGCACGGCGCTACCACCGCCGCAGCGCGTTACAGCAGGCGGGGCTGGTCTACGGTCACGTCCAGCACCCCGTCTGCCAGCGTGGCGCGCAAGGCATCGCCCAGGCGGGCCTGGCCCACACTGGTCACCGCGTGGCCGTGGCTGTCGGTCAGCAGGGCATAGCCGCGCTGCAGCACCAGGTGCGGGTTCAGCAGCTCCAACTGCATGCGGGCGCGTTCCAGCCGGTCAGACTGCAGGGCGATGTGGCGCGCCGTTTTTTGAGCGAAATCGGCCTCCAGCGCTTTGTGCTTAAGCGTTAGCCGCTCTAAATTCAATAGCATTCCGTGCCGCAGGCGCTGCGCGCAGCGGGCCAGGCGCAACTGCTCGCGCGCAGCCAGGCCCGATGGGCGCCCCAGCCGCTGCGCAGCCTGGTCCAGCCGCTGGTGGCGCAGGTCGATCTGGCGTTGCACGGCGCTCTCCAGCCGGTCGGCCAGCAAATCAAGGGCGCCCAGCCACACCTCGCGCGGCTGGGCCACCAGTTCGGCGGCTGCCGTGGGGGTGGGCGCGCGCAGGTCGGCGCAAAAGTCGGCAATGGTGAAATCGGTCTCGTGCCCCACCCCGCTGACCAGCGGCACCGGGCTTTGCACAATGGTGCGCGCCAGTTGCTCGTCGTTGAAGGCCCACAAGTCCTCCATCGACCCACCACCGCGCACCAGCAAGATCACATCCACCACCGGGGTTGTTTCGCCGTCTGCCGGGGCTTCGCCTTCAGCCAATGCGTACATCTGCCGCAGGGCGGTCACCATGGATTGGGGCGCTGCGGCGCCCTGCACCTGCGCAGGGATGAGCACCACCGGGATGTGCGGCACGCGGCGCCGCAGGGCTGTCACCACATCGTGCAAGGCGGCTGCGCCCAGTGAGGTGATCAAACCGATGCCCCGTGGCTGCACCGGCAGCGGGCGTTTGCGGCGCGGGTCGAACAGGCCTTCGCCTTCCAGCTGGGCTTTGAGGCGCAGGAACTGCTCGAACAAAGCGCCCTGCCCCGCGCGCTGCATGCTTTCAACGATGAACTGCAGATCGCCCCGGGCCTCGTACACCCCCAGGCGCCCGCGCACTTCCACCAGTTCCCCATCGCGCGGCGAAAAGTCAAGCAGGCCTGCCGCCCGGCGGAACATGGCACAGCGCAACTGGCCGTTGGCGTCCTTGATCGAAAAGTAGCAATGCCCGCTGGATGCGCGTGAGAAGCCGGTGATCTCGCCGCGCACCGCGACAGGATTGAACCGGGCCTCCAGCGCATCAGCAATGGCGCGGCACAGCGCGCCAACTTCCCAGATTCGCGGCGCCGCTGCGGGCTGTGGCGACTCAAACATAGCCCAGCCCTGGGGTTGACAGAGCGCCTGCGGGGTCAGTACTCCACAACCGGGGGCGTGCAGCAGTGCAACATGGACCCGAGACACCCACACCGTGCAAAACAAGCAGACACGTACAAGTTATTGATTTATAAGACATTTTTGCTGTTCAATTTTTCAGCAATCTGTTCCAAGCACGGATTGGCGCGGGTTCAAGTGGGATACCCACCCGCTTACCCACAAAGTTATCCACAGATTTTGTGAGCGAGTGGCACATGCCAGACTGGCAGATTTCTCGTAACGGTTTGTGACCTCAAAGCGCCAGCCACGTGGGCCATAATTGCCGGCTGACTACATCCGAGCGGAGAGAGAATTGCTGTCCATCATACAAGCCGCAGGCTGGCCCATCTGGCCCCTTATTGCCTGCTCTGTCCTGGCGCTGGCCTTGATTTGCGAGCGCTTCATCTCTCTGAAAACAGCGCGCATCGCGCCCCCGAAGCTGCTGGATGAAGCCATCACCGTTTCGTCGCGTTCGCTGCCCACGCCCGACGTGGTGAACCAGCTGGCCCAAAGCTCTGCGCTGGGTGAGGTGCTGGCTTCCGGGCTGCGCGCACTCAACAACAACCCCCAGTGCAGCGAGGCTGACCTGCGCGCCACCATGGAAGGCAGCGGCCGCGCCGTGGCCCACCGGCTTGAAAAGTACCTGAGCGCGCTGGGCACCATCGCCTCTGCAGCGCCTTTGTTGGGCTTGCTGGGCACCGTCATCGGCATGATCGAGATTTTTGGCTCGCAAACGGGCGGAACCGGTGCCATGGGCAGCGGCAACCCTGCGCAGCTGGCGCACGGCATCTCTATTGCCCTGTACAACACGGCGTTTGGTCTGATTGTCGCCATCCCTGCGCTGATCTTCTGGCGCTACTTCCGTGGCCGCGTGGATGCCTACCTGCTGACCCTGGAGCTGGCGTCCGAGCAGTTTGTGCGCCACATCCTGCGCCACCGCAAGTAAGCAGCGCGGGGTATGCCCATGAACTTCCGCCCCCGTGCGAAGGATGAGCCCGAGATCAACCTGATCCCGTTCATCGACGTGCTGCTGGTGATCCTCATCTTTCTGATGCTGACCACCACCTACAGCAAATTCACCGAGCTACAGCTGACCCTGCCCGTGGCCGACGCCGAGCAGCAGCGTGACCACCCCAAGGAAGTCATCGTGGCAGTGGCGGCAGATGGCCGCTATGCCGTGAACAAAACCGGCGTCGAAGGCAAAAGCGTGGACGCCGTGGCCCTGGCGCTGCGCAGCGCTGCCAGTGCCGGCAAAGACAGCGTCGTGATCATCAGCGCAGATGCAACGGCCCCCCACCAGTCCGTGGTCACCGTGATGGAAGCTGCCCGGCGCGTGGGGCTGACGCAGATCACCTTCGCCACGCAATCCACCGCGGGCACTCGCGCGGGCAGCCGCTGAGCGGCATGGCAACGCAGCCGCCCTTGCCCCCTTCTACCGGGCAGGCCGCGCAGACCAAGGCCGCTGGCAGTGCTCCGCAGGGCTGGCCAGCCATGTGGCTGCACCGCAACCTGCGCAGCTGGACGCTGTGGCCCGTGTCCCAGCTCTACCGCGCCCTGATCGCCTTGCGTGCAGCGCTCTACAAGATGGGCGCGCTCCGTTCCCAGCATCCCGGCAAGCCGGTCATCGTGGTGGGCAATGTGGTGGCGGGAGGGTCGGGCAAAACCCCGGTGGTGATGGCCTTGGTGCGCTACCTGCAGAGCCAGGGGCTGCGCCCCGGCGTCATATCGCGCGGCTACGGCCGTACCACCACGGACTGCCGCGCTGTGCTGCCCCATGCTGAGGCCAGTGCAGTCGGCGATGAACCCTTGCTGATCGCTACCCAATGCCAAGTGCCGGTGTACGTGGCCCGCCAGCGCATTCAGGCGGCGCGTGCGCTGCTGGCGCAGCACCCGGACACCGACGTGCTGGTATGTGACGATGGCCTGCAGCACCTGGCCCTGGCACGCGACATCGACATTTGCATCTTCAACGCACAAGGCACGGGCAATGGCTTTTTACTGCCCGCAGGCCCCTTGCGCGAACCCTGGCCGCGCCCCGTGGACTGGGTGCTTTACGCGGGCGACACCCCTCCCCCGCCTGCCGCCACTGGTGGCAACAAGGGCGGCTCAAAGGCTCCAGCCTTTCCCGTCCACCGCCGCCTGGCCGACCATGCCGTGGCGGCAGACGGCACAGCCGTTGCGCTGAGCACCCTGCGCGGCCGCCCCCTGCATGCCGTGGCAGCGATTGGCCAACCGGGTGCCTTTTTTGCCATGCTGGAGGAAGCCGGCCTGACGCTGGCACAGGCAGAAGCCCTGCCAGATCACTATGATTTTGATAGCTGGTCGCGCTTATCCAGCAATGCCGAAGTGCTGATTTGCACTGAAAAAGACGCCGTCAAACTCTGGAAAAAGCACCCCGACGCACTGGCCGTACCGCTGGAGTTAGCGCTGGACGCGCGTTTTTTGCAGGGCCTGAAAGATCAATTGCTGGCGCTTGCAGCGCCGCTATCATCGACCACCCCGCCTGCGCGCTGAGCGCATGGCCCCCTGTCTGATTCTGAATTGCCCGCCATGGACCCCAAGCTGCTCGAACTGTTGGTATGCCCAGTCACCAAAGGCCCATTGACCTATGCCAAGGAGACCCAAGAGCTGATCTCCCGCAGCGCGCGTCTGGCCTACCCTGTGCGCGATGGCATTCCCGTGCTGCTCGAAAACGAGGCACGCACCCTGACTGACGAGGAGCTGGAGGCATGAGCCACGGCGTAAAGCCGCCCGCATCCACCAGCCCGTCGGCTTTCACCGTGCTGATTCCGGCACGTTTGGCATCGACGCGCCTGCCCAACAAACCCCTGGCAGACATTGCCGGCCTGCCCATGGTGGTGCGCGTGGCACAACGCGCACAGCAAAGCAAGGCCGAGCGCGTGGTCGTGGCGGCAGACGACGAACTCATCCTGCAAGCCTGCCAGCAGCACGGCGTGCAAGCCCTGCTGACGGACAAAGACCACGCCAGCGGCAGCGACCGCCTCGCCCAGGCCTGCGCCCAGCTGGGCTTGCAGGGTGACGACATCGTCGTCAACGTGCAAGGCGACGAACCCCTGATGGATCCTGCGTTGATCGACGAAGTGGCGGCGCTGCTGTCGGCCCACACCGATGCCAGCATGGGCACGGCCGCGCATGCCATCGCCTCGCAAGCCGACTACCTGAACCCGAACGTGGTGAAGGTGGTGCTGGACGCCCGCAACATGGCGCACTATTTCAGCCGGGCACCCATCCCGTGGTCCAGAGACCAATCCGATCTGGCCTGGTGGCATGAAGAACAGATGGCACCTGCCGTGCGCAGCGCCTCTGCAAGCTTTGCACCGCTGCGCCACGTCGGCATCTACAGCTACCGGGCCGGTTTTCTGAGGCAGTTTCCGCAGCTGCCCCCGGCGCCCACGGAAGCTGTCGAGGCACTGGAGCAGCTCAGGGCCCTGTGGCATGGCCACCGCATTGCCGTCCATATCGCCGCTTCGGCCCCTGGCCCCGGTGTGGACACCCCCGAAGACCTCGAAAAAGTTCGCGCTATTTTGGCGTTGCAGGGCCAAGCCCACTGAGCCGCGTGCAAGGGGTGGCGCAAGTGCCAAGCGTAAGCCAGAGCCAAGCTGTCACATGCTATCCTTGCCCGCCACAAGAGCACGGCATCCTGGACGCCGCACCGCGCCCCTGCTAGCCGTGCCACACGATTTCTAACCTTGAGGACCTCCATGAGACTGATTCTGCTGGGCGCGCCGGGCGCCGGAAAGGGCACGCAAGCCACCTTCATCTGCCAGAAGTACGGCATCCCGCAAATCTCTACCGGCGATATGCTCCGCGCAGCAGTCAAGGCAGGTACACCACTGGGCCTGCAGGCCGATGCCGTGATGAAGGCCGGTGCACTGGTCAGCGATGAACTGATCATCAATCTGGTCAAAGAGCGCATTGCCCAGCCCGACTGCGCCAAGGGTTTCCTCTTCGACGGTTTCCCCCGCACCATTCCCCAGGCCGATGCCATGAAGGCTGCCGGCGTCAAACTGGACTACGTGCTGGAAATTGATGTGCCCTTCGAAGCCATCATCGAACGCATGAGCGGCCGCCGCTCCCACCCCGCCAGTGGCCGCACCTACCACGTCAAGTTCAATCCTCCGAAGGTGGAAGGCAAAGACGATGTCACCGGTGAAGACCTGATCCAGCGCGAAGACGACAAGGAAGAAACCGTCAAGAAGCGCCTGCAGGTGTACAGCGACCAGACCCGCCCCCTGGTGGATTACTACAGCAACTGGGCCAAGAGCGAGCCATCGCTGGCTCCCAAGTACCGTGCCATCAGCGGCACCGGCAGCGTCGAAGAAATCACGGCGCGCGCCCTGGAAGCGCTGAGCAGCTGAGTTCTGCCATGCCATCCGGCGTGATGCAGCAGGCACTTCTGCACATTGCTCTGGACTACGCCCCTCAAAAGCCCCGGTAGGCACCCAGCCTGCCGGGGCTTTTTGCGTTCAGCCAGCCCAATCGGTGTGTGCTCTTGCCATCAGTGCCTCGGCTATCGAAGCAGCAGATACAAGGCGGTAGCGAGACAGCGCAGCCTGTGACGACAGAGATCAAACGCCGGAATTCTGAGCGCCCCGCTCTGCAAGCAAGTCAAGCAACAGTGCCACCCTTGCCTTGATGGGGGAGAGCCCGGCATAGCTGGGGAAGTCCCCCAAATCCCCCACCAAGGACTGACCCTGGCCGCAACGGGTTGCCTTGACGACGCGAACACCGCGCTCACTTGCGCGCAGCAACGCGTCCTTCAATTCATGGTGCAGTGATCCATTGCCCGTGGAAGCCACCACCAGGCCCTTCACCTGCGCGTCTACCAATGCATCTACCGCACGGCCGCTGGAGCCTGCGGCGCTCAGCACCACCTCAACCCAAGGCCAACCCTGCGCCGCAGGCAGATCATTCAACAGGGCTGTGTGGGTTGAATTGGCCTGCGTTGAGGGGCGCCGCAGCCAGCGCACCTGGCCTTCTTCTACCCACCCGCAAGGCCCCGCCTCACCAGAACTGAACGCATCGACCCGGTAGGGAAACGCCTTGTGAACCCAGCGCGCTTCATGAACGGTGCCTGCAGCCACTGCCAGCACGCCCCTGGCATCTGGCTCCAAGGCGACAGCCACAGCGTCCAGCAAGTTTTGCGGCCCATCGGGCGACAAAGCCGTCGCAGGACGCATGGCACTGGTCAACACCACGGGCTTCTCGGGGCTCAAGATGCACTGCAGAAACCAGGCAGTTTCTTCGAGCGTGTCTGTGCCATGGGTAATGACAATACCGCGCACGTCAGGGTCTGCCATCGCATCCCGGCAGCCCATCGCCAGTGCACGCCACACGTCAAAACCCATGTCCTTGCTATCGATCTGCGCCACTTGCTGTGCAACCAGTTCGTGGCCTTGCAACGCCGCCTGCATGCCGGGAATATTCGCCAACAACTCGCCTATCGCGACCTCACCAGCTTTGTAGCCCACGTTGTCAGACATGGAAGCTGCCTTGCCGGCAATCGTGCCACCCGTGCCAAAAACGACGATTTTTTGCTTACTCACTTGCGCACTCCAAAAAACTGGTCAAAAATACAGTTACTGGATTAAAAAACAGTAATCAACCACCTCGCCCTTATCCACACCGCCATGCTCGACAACCCCAAACTCACGGCCCGGCAGCAGCAGATTCTGGACTTGATCCAGCACGCAATAGCGCGAACCGGTGCCCCACCCACACGGGCAGAAATTGCGACAGAGCTTGGATTCAAATCCGCAAACGCTGCTGAAGAGCATTTGCAAGCATTGGCCCGAAAAGGCGTCATTGAACTGCTCAGTGGAACCTCCCGTGGTATCCGCCTGCGCAATGACACCGTCAGGGCCATCAACGCAGCCCGTGGGCAACACTTTGCCAACCCCCTGCAGCAGACAACCCAATTGTTTTTGCCCTTGATCGGACGCGTTGCCGCAGGCTCGCCCATTCTCGCGCAGGAACATGTGGACCAAACCTATTGCGTGGAAAACAGCCTGTTCCAGCACAAGCCTGACTATCTCCTCAAAGTCAGAGGTATGTCGATGCGCGATGCAGGGATCATGGACGGTGATTTGCTCGCAGTGCAAGCGACCAAAGAGGCGCGCAACGGTCAAATCGTGGTGGCGCGTCTGGGCGATGAAGTCACCGTGAAAAGGCTCAAGCGCACCACCAAAGGCGTTGAACTGCTGCCAGAAAACCCAGATTACCCCGTCATCACAGTCCAGCCGGGCGAAGTGTTTGAAATTGAGGGGCTGGCGGTAGGTCTGATCCGCAACACCATGCTGATGTAACGCACAAGGTCAGTGCACAGGTTCCAGGTGGCGGGCGTTTGGCGCAGCAAGTTTGTTTGCGCCAGCCCTGGGACATTCTGTTGTTTTCAATCCTGCCTATGTTCGTCCACCGATTTTCGGAGAATTCACATGGGAACTGGAACCACGCCCCTTGCATCCATCCATAAGCCACTGGCCGCAGTGACGCGCTTTTTGTCGTCGCTCAAGGGCAGCAAACGGCACATCGGCATCGCTTCCAAGCAGCTTGATGGCGATGCGCCACCCAAGCCATTGCCCACACTCGCCACCGGTCATGCGGAAGTGCACTTAACCCTAGCCACCCAAAGCGCTGTGGCTACCACCGTGTCTCGCCGCAGGCAAACTTCGCCACCCAAAGGTCGGCATTTGTACGTTGCGGCAAGCAAACCGATTCAAAAAGGCGAGACTGCAGACCTCTTTGCCACTCCTTCGGAGCGAGATGCCCCCGCAGGCTCAAAGCAGACCCTCAAGCCTCTTCGAATCGTTCACTCACGCGGCGGCAAAGATGGCGGCAGGCTGGTCATTTCCGGACGAATGGCAGACGTATGTGCCGAACTGGACCGTATGGCCGCCAGAGAAGCCGCGTTGGCGTACGGATGACGCCAACGCGCTGACTGAGCACGCCGCCATGGCCCGCCAACCCGCTACATCACGTTGCATATGGCGCTTGCGAAGCGACATCCTGCAAGGAATTGGCGGCGTCTACGAGGCACAATACCGGGATGAATATCGTTATCCTAGACGACTATCAAGACGCGGTACGCAAGCTGCATTGCGCCTCGCGGTTAGACGCCTACACAGCCAAGGTCTACACCAACACCGTCAAAGGGCTGGGCCAACTTTCGGTACGGCTGAAGGACGCAGACATCATTGTGCTGATCCGGGAGCGAACCCAAATCACCCGGCAGCTGATAGAGAAACTCCCTCGACTCAAGCTGATCGCCCAGACCGGGAAGATCGGCAGTCATGTGGATGTCACGGCTTGCACCGAGCGGGGCATTGCGGTCGCTGAAGGTGTGGGCTCACCAGTAGCGCCTGCCGAGCTGACCTGGGCTCTGGTCATGGCAGCCAGCCGTCGCCTACCCCATTACATCGCCAACCTCAAACATGGAGCATGGCAGCAATCCGGCCTCAAAACAGCGTCCATGCCGCCCAACTTTGGGATTGGCTGCGTATTGCGAGGCAAGACCCTGGGGATTTGGGGCTATGGCCGTATCGGTCAGTTGGTAGCTGGCTACGGGCGGGCGTTTGGTATGAACGTCCGAATCTGGGGGCGCGAAGCCTCGCGTGCGAAAGCGCTGACCGATGGTTACCAGGCAGCCAGCACCCGTGAGGAGTTTTTTGCCCAGTGCGATGTTATTTCCCTGCATCTGCGCTTGAATGATGACACCCGCAACATCGTCTCGCTCGAAGATCTTTCATGCATGAAGCCCACGTCTTTGCTGGTGAATACATCACGCGCTGAACTCATTGAGCCCGATGCCCTGATTGCGGCACTGAACCGCGGACGCCCGGGTATGGCCGCCGTGGACGTCTTTGAGAGTGAACCGATTTTGCAGGGCCATGCGCTGCTCAGGCTGGAAAACTGCATTTGCACGCCGCATATCGGCTACGTTGAGCAAGACAGTTATGAGTTGTACTTTGGCGCTGCTTTTGACAACGTCGTGAACTTCATCAAGGGAACGCCCACCAACATCGTCAACCCTGGGGCTTTGCAAGTTCGCCGATAAATGCCCTGCTACTGAGGCACTGCGTGGCGGACTGAAACCAGTTACCGCAAAGAACAAAGGCCTTCTGCTTTCATCAAGCAGAAGGCCTTTTTAGCGAGACCGCTGAACAGGCTTTAGTTCAGAGGAGTCTTCTTGCCATCCTTGTAAACATACAGGGTGATAGCAGGGTTCTTCATTTCGCCGTTGGGTTCAAACTGGATCGTGGAAGTCACGCCCTTGAAGTTGGCCTTCAGCAGCTCAGGGGTGTAAACCTTGGGATCCCAAGAATTGGCGCGCTTCATAGCGTCAACCAGCAGGAAGGTCGCATCATAGGTGTAGGGGCTGTACACCTGGAACTGGTTGGGGTACTTGGCGTCGTACTTGGCCTTCCAAGCCTTGCCGCCAGGCATCTTGTCCAGCGAAGAGCCGCCTTCGGCGCAAACCACGTTGGCCAGTGTCTTGGCACCGGCAGCGAGCTTGGCGATTTCGGACGTGCAGACGCCATCACCACCGAAGTACTTCACGTTGCCCATGCCCAGCTGTTCCATTTGGCGCAGCATAGGGCCAGCCTGTGGATCCATACCGCCGAAGAAGATGGCGTCTGGGTTCTTGGACTTGATGGCAGTCAGAATGGCCATGAAGTCTGTGGCCTTGTCGGTGGTGAACTGCTCGTCAACCACTTTCATGCCCTTGGCTGCAGCGGTCTTCTTGAACACGTCAGCAACGCCTTGGCCGTACGCAGTACGGTCGTCCACGATGGCGACAGTCTTGAGCTTCAGGGTGTCAGCAGCGTAGAAAGCCAGACCAGCGCCCAGGGCGTTGTCGTTGGCAATGATACGGAAGGTGGTCTTGTAGCCGGGCTTGGTCAGGTTGGGGTTGGTGGCCGCGCCGGTGACGTGAGGAATGCCGCAGTCGTTGTAAACCTTGGATGCAGGGATGGTGGTACCGGAGTTCAAGTGGCCCACAACGCCAGCAACCTTGGCATCGCACAGTTTCTGAGCGGCGGCAGTGCCTTGCTTCGGATCAGCAGCGTCGTCTTCAGCAACCAGTTCAAACTTGATCTTCTTGCCGCCGATGGTGACACCTTGTGCGTTCAACTCTTCAATGGCCATGCGGGCGCCATTTTCGTTGTCTTTGCCGTAGTGAGCCTGGGCGCCGGAAACAGGAGCCACGTGACCGATCTTGACCACCTGCTCTTGTGCAGAGGCAACGCCGGCAACAGCTGCGATAGCAGCAACCACGGTCAGTTTCAACTTCAATTGCATATCAATCTCCAGTAAAGGTAAACGCTGAGAATTGTTCTTGTGTCTCAACGCAGTGAAACATATCGCAATTTACAGGCCAGCTCATTAGGGAACACGATTAAATGCAGCGCGAAACCACAGGGGATTACCCTGTTACCGTTGCGCCAAGTCACTTTTGACCTGATGCCAGCTCGTCTGCAACGGCTTCGTACACCGCGTGGCGCACCACCGATTCGATTTCTTCGCGCAGGCGCGGAAGCACCGATCTGGTTTGCTCTTGCACCACCGTGGCGATCGCCTCGCGCAACCTTTGGTCAAGCACCACATCCACGCGCTGCATGACGCGATGAATCATGTATTCCTCGACGCCATCCGGCATGCGCTGGGCGGGTGGCTGCGGGGTCGCGGCCGCCGGTGAAGGGACTGCTGCGGGCATAACAGGCGGCCTCTGAGCCAGACTGGCCGGGGCTGCCCGCACTGGCGCAATCGGGCGGGTTGCAGGCCTCGGGGAGGCTGGAGGCATGACCGGTGCAGCCGCAGGCCGTGGGACACCAGCCACCGGGGCTTGCACCACTTCGGTGAGGGTTGGAACAAATTTCGGAGGAACTCGGGGAGGAGAGGTTGCCACATCAACCCCCTTTCAACACCAAGTCATGCCGGGCGATGGCATAGCCGCGAGAGGCGTATTGCTTCCAACGCAATCGAGCATGCCCCCGATCCTGCTCATCGACGGAACTCACCACCTCGATCAAACGCAAGAAACGCTCGAAACCCGCCGGCACCTGGCTGTCCAGATTCAAAAGCACTTCATGGTGCGGAACCTGGCGCAGCTCACTGGCCAGCACGACCGGGGTAGCGGCAATTTGGTCTTCATCCGCATCGGCAAAGCAATGGGCAACAAAGTCCTGCGGTGAAAAAGACCAGAGCATGCGGTCCAGCTCAGTCAGCACAGGCCGTGGGGCAAGGATCACCAACCGGGCGCCCGCGCGCTGGGCCTTGCGTGCAAAGCGGCACGCATAGGCGAGCTTGTCCGGGGCGTTGAAGTGGAAGGCAATCTCTGTCATCTCTTCTTACTTGGCAGAAGGTGCCCGCCGCACGGTTTTGACAGCCTTGGCGCGCGCTGTGGCGGCGGGCTTGGACTTGGCAGAGGCAGCAGCGTTGCTGGCGTGCGCGAGCAGGTACTGAAGCAGCAGCCCCACAGGGCGACCCGTGGAGCCCTTGGCTGCGCCACCCTTCCAGGCCGTGCCTGCGATATCCAAGTGCGCCCATGGCAAGTCGCCCACAAATTTTTGCAGGAACTTGGCTGCAGTGATGGAGCCACCCGCCCGCCCAGCCACGTTGCCCATGTCGGCAAAATTGCTCTTGAGTCCCTCGGCGTATTCATCGTCGAGGGGCATGCGCCAGCATGGGTCCAGAGACGCTTCACCGGCTTGGTGCAATGCATGCGCCAGCTCATCACGGTTGGCATACAAGCCGCTGCGCACCCCGCCCAGCGCAATCACGCAGGCGCCGGTCAGCGTGGCAATGTCCACGATCGCTGCAGGCTTGAAGCGGGCCGCATAGGTGAGCGCATCGCACAGCACCAGACGTCCTTCCGCATCGGTATTGAGAATTTCGATGGTCTGTCCACTCATGCTGGTAACCACATCACCAGGCTTCACGGCGCGGCCATCGGGCATGTTTTCGCACGCCGGGATCAAACCCACCACGTTCAGCGTGGGCTGCAGCTCGGCCAGGGCCTTGAACACCCCCAACACGCTGGCCGCCCCGCACATATCAAACTTCATCTCGTCCATTTCGGCCGCAGGCTTGATGGAGATACCGCCCGTGTCAAAGGTAATGCCTTTGCCCACCAGGACCACAGCCGGCACATCTTTGCCAGCACCACGGTAATGCAGTTCAATAAAGCGCAGGGGCTGCTCAGTGCCTTGGGCAACCGCCATGAAAGCGCCCATGCCCAGCTTGGCCACTTCCGCCGGGCCGTGCACCTTGCACTGAACGCGGGGCTGCTTGGCCAAAGCCTTGGCCGCATCGGCAAGCATCGTGGGGGTGGCGTAATTGGCGGGCCGGTTGCCCCATTCGCGGGCCAGTTCGATACCCGCCACCAAAGCGACTCCGGCATCAAATTCCGCACGGGCTGCAGCCACATCAGCTACGCCCACCACACAGCGGGTCAGCGCACGCGCTTCGGCTTTGGATTTGGTGGTGGTGTAGACATAGCTGGCTTCTGCCACCGCCTGCACCGCAATGCTGACGTGGGAAGCTGCCAGCGGCGATGCAGACAACACCACCATGCGCTTGATCTGTGGCCCTTTCAGCAAACCAGACAAAGACAGCACCGCTTGCCGCACAGCACGCGCCGAGCCGTCTCCTGTTCCCAGAAACACCACACGCTTTGCAGCCGCTGCCGAGGTCCCATAGCACTGCAGGTGTTTGCCAACCTTGGCGCTGAAGTCCCCCTGCTTGATCGCCTGCGCCACCAGGGCCGACAGCTCATCCCGGCCAGGCTTGAACTCCTCTGGCACCAAAACAGCGAGCAGGTCGCATTTTTCGATGGCGGCCGCTTCCAAATCCAGTTTCTTCAGATCAAAGTTCATAATCGGTGTTTTCCTTCGAGCCAATGTTATTCGATTCATCTATTCGCAAGGAGCTGGCGCGCAGCTTCGGCGCGACGCTGGTGGTGCTGGTCACGGTCGTGATGACCATGATGCTGATCCGCACCCTCGGGCAGGCCTCCCGTGGCAGCGTCAATCCCTCAGACGTCATGCTGGTGATGGGGTTCACCGTGCTCGGCCAGCTGCCCATCATTCTCAGCCTGAGCCTGTTCGTTGCGGTGGTCAGCACCCTCTCCAGAATGTACCGCGACAGCGAAATGGTCATCTGGTTTGCCAGTGGGCGCGGCCTGGCCAGCTTGCTGCGCCCCTTACTGCGATTCGCCTGGCCTGTCATGGCCGTCATCGCTGTGCTGTCGCTGGCGGTATGGCCCTGGTCCAACACGCAGATTCAGGAGCTGAAGACACGTTACGAGCGGCGCAGCGACATTGACCGTATTGCCCCAGGTGAATTCCAGGAATCGGCCAACGGCACCCGGGTGTTCTTCATCGACAAGGACACTCCTGATGAACAAGCGGGCAACAACATCTTCATCGCGACCTCGACGGGTGACAAAGAGACCGTGACCAGCGCCCGCAGCGCCCGCATGGAAATTCGTGGGGAAGACCGGATTGCTGTGCTCAGTAACGGCCAGCGGCTGGAAACCACCCGCAACCAGCCGGGGTTGAAGATCAGCGAATTTGAGGAATATTCGACCCGCATCGGCTCAGCCCCGCCCGGTGCAGCGGAAGAGTTTTCCGTCAAAACCCGCTCGACCCCTGCCCTGCTGGCGCAACCCGTGCCTGTGCACATGGCAGAGTTGGGCTGGCGCGTAGGGCTGGCACTGGCTGCGCTCAATTTCGTCGTGCTGGGGCTGGCCCTGGCCAGCGCCAACCCCCGTGCCGCGCGCAGCACCAGCATGGTGCTGGCACTGTTTGCCTTCATTGTTTACTACAACCTCATGACGCTGGGCCAAAGCTGGGTGGGCTCTGGGCGCATGGGTCTGGTGCCGTTCATGGCTCTGCTGCATGGCGGCACGCTAGGAGCAGGCATGCTTTTGTTGGCGATACGGCACAACCAATGGACGCCCCGCCGCCTTTGGGCACAAAGGAGCCCCGCTTGAATACCCTGCGCCGCATGATTCACCGCGAAGCCGTGTTCGCGGTTGCGTTTGTCACGATGGGCTTTCTGGCCCTGTTCTTTTTCTTCGATTTGGTCGATGAACTGCGCTGGATTGGCCGCACGGGGTCAGACGGCTACCAGCTGTCCCATGCCCTGCTGTTTGTCGCGCTCAGCATTCCCAGCCATTTGTATGAGTTGCTGCCCATCACCGTGCTCATCGGCACCATTTTTGTGATGGCGCGCCTGGCGCAGAGCTCTGAATTCACCATCATGCGCACCAGCGGCATGGGCCCCTGGCTGGCATTGCGCACGCTGCTCACACTGGGTGGCTTCTTTGTGCTGCTGACCTTTGCTGTGGGTGACTACCTTGCTCCGCTCACCGACAAAGCGGCCCAGCTGATCAAGGTGCGCCACCTGGGCAAACTCAGTTCGGGTGCCACCGGGGCGTGGCTCAAGGCGCGCCAGGACGACCACTCCTTCGCCGTCAACGTGCGTGCCATCGGTGCCGATGGCGGGCTGATCGACGTGCGCATCTTTGAGTTTGACGAGCAGGGCAAGATCGCCTCGCAAACCCGTGCAGCAACAGGACAAGTGCAGGGTTCGGACGACGCCGCCTGGGTGCTGCACGATGTGCAGCGCAGCGTCTTTCACCAACGCGCGGCGGATGAAGCCCAGGTAGAGCACCAAAAACTGCCAGAGTGGCGCTGGCCCACCAACATCAGTGCCGACATGATTGCCGCATCGCTGCTCAAGCCTGACCGCATGGCGACGTTTGATCTGTTCCAGTACATCCGCCATCTGGACGACAACGGGCAGTCCGCCCAGCGTTATGAAATCGAGTTTTGGCGCAAGGTCTTCTACCCCTTGAGCTGCCTGGTCATGGTGGTTTTGGCGCTGCCCTTCGCATACCTGCACTTCCGCTCAGGCAGCATTGCAGGCTACGTTTTCGGGGGCGTCATGGCTGGCATCAGCTTCTTTTTGCTGAACAACGTGTTTGGCTACGCGGGCAACCTGCAAAACTGGTCTCCATGGCTTACCGCTGCCGCGCCAGGGCTCATTTACTCTGTGTTGTCACTGGCCGCCTTTGGCTGGCTAGTGCTGCGGCGCTAGCCAGGCGCAGCCCATTTTGGCGCGCTAATTCTTTGATTCCACATCCATGACCGAGCCCACTTCTGCTGTCGTTCTTTTTTCGCACGGCTCTCGCGACCCTCTCTGGCGCGCGCCCATTGAAGCAGTGGCTGCGCGCATCAAGGCAGACCACCCAGCGCGCCCGGTGGTTTGCGCCTATCTGGAACTGAGCGAGCCTCCATTGGCACAAGCGGTGGCAGGCCTGGTAGAGGCAGGCGCAACCCATGTCACCGTGGTGCCCATGTTCCTGGGCACCGGCAAGCACGCCCGCGAAGACCTGCCTGTCCTGGTGCAGCAACTGCGCGACAACCACCCCCAGGTGGCCATTCATGTGCAACCCGCTATTGGCGAAGATCCACGCATGACGGCCTTGATGGCCGACATTGCCTGCGAACGCCCCGCTGCCTGAAACGCAATACGGCAAGCGCCACAGGTTGCGCTCTTGGGCGAATCCGCGTCAGTTCTTTAGATGAATGAAGCATAATGATGCAAATCTTTAGCCTTCATCAGATATGAACCTGCACCAATTCCGCTTCGTGCAAGAAGCCGCCCGCCGCAATCTCAATCTGACCGAAGCTGCCAAGGCCCTGCACACCTCCCAGCCGGGCGTGTCCAAGGCCATCATTGAGCTAGAAGAAGAGCTGGGCGTGGACATCTTTGCCCGCCACGGCAAACGCCTCAAGCGCATCACCGAGCCCGGCCAGCATGTGCTGCAGAGCATCGAAATCATCATGCGCGAGGTGGGCAACCTCAAGCGCATCGGTGAGCAGTTCAGCGCCCAGGACAGCGGTACCCTGAGCATTGCCACCACCCACACCCAGGCCCGCTACGTGCTGCCCGTGCCCGTGGCCCGCCTGCGCGAGTCCTACCCCAAGGTCAACATCAGCCTGCACCAGGCCACACCGCACGAAGTAGCCCGCATGATCATTGACGAGGTGGCCGAGATCGGCATGGCCACCGAATCCCTGGCCGACTACCCCGAGCTCGTCACCCTGCCCTGCTATGAATGGCAGCACGTGCTGGTGGTCCCCAACGGCCACCCGCTGGCACAGAAAGAACGCATCGGCCTGGACGACCTGGCGCACGAGGCCCTCATCACCTACCACCCCTCCTTCACCGGGCGCGGCAAGATCGACCATGCCTTTGCCGCGCGCAAGCTCACGCCCCGCATCGTGCTTGAAGCGATTGACTCCGACGTGATCAAGACCTACGTGCGCCTGGGCCTGGGCATTGGCATCGTGGCCGAGATGGCCATGCGCGACGACCCGCTGGGCGACCTGGTGGTGCGCCCCGTGGGCCATCTGTTTGGGCAAAGCGTGGCCCGCGTGGCCTTCAAGCGCGGCGCGTACCTGCGCAATTTCGTCTATAAATTTGCCGAACTGCTCAGCGACCGCCTGAGCCGTGAACTGATCGCCCGGGCCATGACCGGCCATGTGAACGACTACGAATTCTGACCCGCCCCACCATGACCAACGCCACTTCTGCCGCACGCACGCCCGCCTTTCCCAGCAAGCTGCCCAACGTGGGCACCACCATCTTCACGGTGATGTCCGCCCTGGCCACCGAGCACAACGCCGTCAACCTGGGGCAAGGCTTTCCAGACTTTGAATGCGCCCCTGAACTGGTGGACGCCGTCACCCAGGCCATGAAGGCCGGTCACAACCAATACCCGCCCATGCCCGGCGTGCCCGCACTGCGCGAAGCCGTGGCACGCAAGATCGAGGCGTTGCACGGCCGCGCCTACCACCCCGGCACAGAAATCACCATCACCGCCGGGGCCACACAGGCCATCATCACCGCCATCCTTGCCATCGTGCACGCGGGTGACGAGGTAATCGTGCTCGACCCCTGCTACGACAGCTACGTGCCCAACATCGTGCTGGCGGGAGGCAAGGCCGTGCGTGTACCGCTCACGCCCGGCACCTTCCGCCCCGACTTTGCCAAGATCAGCGCTGCCATCACGCCGCGCACCCGGGCCATCATCATCAACAGCCCGCACAACCCCAGCGCCACCATCTGGACGGCCGACGAGATGCGCCAGCTCGAAGCCCTGCTCGCGCCCACCGACATCCTGCTCATCAGCGATGAGGTTTACGAACACATGGTGTTTGACGGTGCCGAACACCAAAGCGCCGCGCGTTTTGCCGGCCTGGCGGCACGCGCGTTCATCGTGTCCAGCTTTGGCAAGACCTTCCACGTTACGGGCTGGAAGGTGGGCACCGTGGCAGCGCCTGCAGCACTGACGGCCGAATTCCGCAAAGTGCACCAGTTCAACGTGTTCACCGTCAACACTCCCATGCAGCATGGCCTGGCCGCCTACCTGCAAGACCCCACGCCCTATCTGCAGCTTCCCGCCTTCTACCAGGCCAAGCGCGACCTGTTCCGCCAGGGCCTGGAAGGCTCGCGCCTGAAGCTGCTGCCCAGCACTGGCAGCTACTTCCAGTGCGTGGACATTTCGGCCGTGAGCGACCTGAACGAATCAGATTTTTGCCAGTGGCTCACGCGTGAAGTGGGCGTGGCGGCGATTCCACTGTCGGCCTTTTATGGCGACGGCTTTGACCAGCGCGTGGTGCGTTTTTGCTTTGCGAAGAAGGATGAAACCCTGCGCGCAGCGCTGGAGCGCCTGCGCAAGCTTTGAACGCACTGCCAGGGCACTTTGATGCCTTTTAGTACTCTGGCGCTTATCCTACAAGCGCAACCAGCTACGTTTTTCATAGCAAATAGCCAGCAAGCACAGGGCAATCGCATCTAAAAGTACGCCTTAAACCCGGCGACACTGCAGCGCTTGAGTCACTTGCCAAACGCTGTTGAGATGAGCCTGCTGCAACACCTGCAAAACATCCCCGATCCCCGCGTGCAGCGCACACGCCGCCACGAACTGCAATCGATCCTGGTAGTGGCGCTGTGCGCCACCATTGCAGGCGCAGACAACTGCGTAGAGATGGCCGAGTTCGGCCAGCAACACCAAGACTGGTTTGAGCGCTTGGTGCCACTGCCCTCTGGCATTGCCTCGCACGATACCTTTGCACGGGTGTTTCGCCTGCTCGATGCCAAAGAGTTGGAGCGGGCCTGCCAACAATGGCTCGCCCAGGTAGCAGGCAGGGTACACGGCACGGTGGCCATTGACGGTAAAAGCGTGCGCGGCAGCAGCAAAGCAGATGCTCGCAGGCCACTGCACATGGTCAGCGCCTGGGCGGCAGATATGGGACTGCTGCTGGGCCAGTGCAAGGTCGATGGCAAGAGCAACGAGATCACTGCCATTCCCGAGCTGCTGCGCTTGCTGCACCTCAAAGGCTGCATCGTCACCATTGACGCCATCGGCTGCCAAAAGAGCATCGCCCAGCAGCTTCACGAGCATGGCGCGGACTATGTGCTGAGTCTCAAGGGCAACCAGCGACACATGCACCAAGTGGTGCGAAAACACTTTGAAGTGCAGGGTAGCCAGGAGCGGTTCGAGGAGAACACCTATACCGAGAGCTGCAGCGGGCACGGGCGCCAGGAACTACGCAGCTACCGGCTCAGCCCTGTACCTGGGGCGTTACAGCGAGCAGCAGCCCACTGGCCGGGGCTGGCCAGCGTGGTGCAGGTCGTGCGCAGGCGCCAGCAAGCGGGAAGCGAGGCCAGCGAAGAAGTCAGCTATTACCTGAGCAGCTTGCCAGCGCACACGCCCGCGAAGGTGCTGGCGCACAGCATCCGTGGGCACTGGAGCGTGGAGAACCAGTTGCACTGGAGTTTGGACGTAGCGATGCGCGAGGATGCGGCGCAGTCATACAAGGATCAAAGTCCGCACAACCAAACGGTGCTCAGACGCATGGCGCTGCAGGTGCTCAAGAATGACACCTCGGTGAAGATCGGCTTGCAGGCCAAGCGCAAGCGGGCGGGGTGGAGTCTGGGTTATTTGGAACTCCTCTTGGGCATCTCCGTTTAGATGCGATTGCCCTGCCAGCAAGCAGGGTGAAGCCTGGGTCACGGGCCACCCGCCCTGGCCCGTTGGCTACAGCAGAACAATGTCGTACTGCTCTTGCCCCATGGCGCTTTCCGCCTGCAGGGAAATGGGTTTGCCGATGAAGTCCGACAGGCCCGCCAAGTGCTGGCTTTCCTCGTCCAGAAACAGCTCCACCACCCGGGCAGAGGCCACCACACGAAACTCGCGCGGGTTGAACTGGCGGGCCTCGCGCAAGATTTCGCGCAGGATGTCGTAACACACGCTGCGCGCGGTCTTCACGCTGCCCTTGCCCTGGCAGGCTTCGCAGGGCTCGCACAGCATGTGCGCCAAAGATTCGCGGGTGCGCTTGCGCGTCATCTCTACCAGGCCCAGTTGCGAGAAGGTGCCGGACGACATGGTCTTGACCCGGTCTCGCGCCAGTTGCTTCTTGAACTCGGACAACACGGCCTGCTGGTGGTCTTCACGCACCATGTCGATGAAATCCACGATGATGATGCCGCCCAGATTGCGCAGACGCAGCTGGCGGGCAATGGCTTGAGCGGCTTCCAAGTTGGTCTTGAAGATGGTGTCGTCAAAATTGCGCGCACCCACGTACCCGCCGGTGTTCACGTCGATGGTGGTGAGCGCCTCGGTCTGGTCCACGATGAGGTAGCCGCCCGATTTCAGCTCCACCCGCCGCCCCAGCGCCTTGGCCACTTCTTCGTCAATCGAATACAGGTCAAAGATCGGGCGCTCGCCCTTGTAGTGCTGCAGCTTGCCCGCAGCCGCCGGCATGAACTCCTGCCCAAAGGCACGCAGCCGGTGAAACTGCTCCATCGAATCGAGCCGAATCGTCTGCGTATGGTCGCTCACCAGGTCGCGCAACACGCGCTGCAGCAAGTCCAGGTCCTGGTGCAGCAACGACCCAGCAGGCAGCTTGACGGACGCTTCCTTGATGCGCGCCCAGGTCTTGCGCAGGTAGGCAATGTCTTCGGCCAGCTCGGCATCGGTCGAGTCTTCTCCGTTGGTTCGCAAAATGAAGCCACCGCCACCGCCCGTGGATTTATCGCCCACCAGCGCCTGTAGCCGTGCCCGCAGCGCATCACGCTCGGCCGGGGGAATCTTCTGCGACACGCCCACATGATCGTCCTGGGGCAAAAACACCAGCAGGCGGCCTGCGATGCTGATCTGCGTGGACAGGCGCGCGCCCTTGGTACCGATAGGGTCCTTGATGACCTGCACCATGAGCGACTGGCCTT
This sequence comes from Acidovorax sp. IB03, assembly GCF_016406015.1. NCBI lineage: Bacteria > Pseudomonadati > Pseudomonadota > Betaproteobacteria > Burkholderiales > Comamonadaceae > Acidovorax > Acidovorax sp. IB03. The sequence goes on from NZ_JAEFCH010000003.1 coordinate 66,096, forward strand.
CAAACACCTGCTTTTCAATGGGTAATTGCGGCTCGGTCTTGCGGGCGAAGGCGGGTGGCTCGCCATCAGGCTGGCGGTGCCACACATCGGCCACATGCAAAAAAGCCGCACGCTCCAGCCCAATGTCGATGAACGCCGATTGCATGCCCGGCAGCACGCGCGAAACCTTGCCCAGGTACACGTTGCCCACCAGCCCACGCTCCAGCGTGCGCTCGATGTGCAGTTCTTGCACCGCCCCGTGCTCCACCACGGCCACGCGGGTTTCCTGGGGCGACCAGTTGATCAGAATGTCTTGTTGGATAGCGGCCATGGCAGATATGCGTTGAATCTCACACAGAGAAGCCGATGGCACGCAGCAACTGGGCTGTCTCGTACATCGGCAGGCCCATGATGCCCGAATAGCTGCCATGCAGCACCGGAATGAACGCAGCCGCGCGCCCCTGAATGCCGTACGCCCCCGCCTTGCCCATAGGCTCGCCAGTGGCCACATAGGCGGTGATCTGTTCAGCCGTGAGCTGCGCAAATGTCACTTCCGACACCGAAAGCGCCTGCAGCCGCTGTGCACCTGCGCCAGCACCCACCTGCACAGCCACCGCCGTCAGCACCCGGTGGGTTTGGCCCGCCAGCTCGGCCAGCATGCGCTGGGCATGCGGGGCGTCGTCGGGCTTGCCATAAATGGTGCTTCCGAGTGCGACCGTAGTGTCTGAGCACAAGATGGGGGCCGCGGGCAGCCCACGCCTTGCGCACCGGGCCACAGCGGCGTCGAGCTTCAGGCCGGTGACGCGGGCCACGTAGTCGTCTGGGCTCTCGCCGGGCAGCACGGCTTCGATGCCTTCGGCGTCTTCGGCGACATCCCCATCCACATTGGGCAGCAGCAATTCGTTGCGCACGCCCAGCTGCTCCAGCAGCTGGCGGCGGCGTGGGCTTTGGGAGGCAAGGTAGATGAAATCAGGCATGAAGAGATTTTGAAGAAAACCGACTCCAGCGCTTATCCATCAAGCGCCAGCAGCTATTAATAGTGAAGCAAATGACGGGCCAATACAGGGCATGGGCAAGTCACTCGCGGTGGTAGGGGTGCCCTGCGTTCACCGACCAGGCACGGTACAGCTGTTCAATCAGCAGCACGCGCACCATGGCATGGGGCAGTGTCAGATCGGACAGGCGAATGCGCTCGTGTGCCGCCTGGCGAAAGGCAGGGTCCAGGCCATCAGGGCCGCCAATGACCAGGGCCACATCGTCACCGCCCAGTTGCCAGCCTTTGAGCCGGTCGGCCAGCGCCTTGGTGGTGAGGTTGGTGCCACGCTCATCCAGCGCGACCACGCGGGTGCCGCGGGGAATGGCGGCCTCGATGCGCTCACGCTCGGCGGCGTACAGCGTCTCCAGTGTCTTGGAGCCACGCGGCTCGGTCTTCACGGCCTTGAGCTCCACTTTGAGTTCCGGTGGAAAACGCTTGGCATAGTCGTCGTAGGCAGTTTGCGCCCAATCGGGCACCCGCTGCCCCACGGCAACAATCAGCAGCTTCATGAGTCAACCTGAATGTGTGAAAGACCAACGCGCCGCACACCCACGCGATGGGTGCACGGCGGCAGGGCCATCAGCCCTTGCGGGCCGGTGCCTTCTTGGCAGCGGGCTTGGCCGCAGCCTTGGGGGCTGCTTTGGCAGCAGGCTTGGAGGCTGCGCGTGCAGGGGCCTTGGCGGCAGGAGACTTCTTGGCTGCAGGCTTCTTGGCGCCGGCCGGTTTAACGACCACGGTCTTCACGGGAGTCTTGGCGGCTGCGGGCTTCTTGGCGGCGGCAGTGCCAGCGGTTTTGCTGGCAGGTTTGGCAGCGGTGGTTTTCGCAGCAGGTTTGGCCGCCGCAGTTTTTGCGGGTGCAGCCTTGGGGGCTGCTTTGGCAGCGGTCTTTGCCACAGCCTTCACCGTGGCCTTGCCAGAGCGGGCAGGAGCCGAAGGGGCAGCTGCCGCCTTTTTGGCCGGAGCCTTCTTGGCTGCAGTTTTCGCATCCGATTTGGCGGCCTTCTGGGCAGACTTTTTGTCAGCCAGATCGGCGGCAGCCGTCGAAGACGGCTTGGCGGCACCCAGCTTCAAGCGCACTGGCGTGTCACCCCACAGCTCTTCCAGGCGGTAGTACTGGCGAATGGCGGGCTGCATGATGTGCGCCACGGCCGATCCGCAGTCCACAATGATCCACTCGCCGTTGTCTTCGCCTTCAATCCGCGGCTTGGGAAAGCCTGCTTCCTTGACGGCATCGCGCACGCTGGAAGCCAGCGCTTTGGTCTGGCGGTTGGAGGTGCCCGATGCCACGATCACCCGTTCAAACAGCGGCGACAGATGCTCGGTGTTGAAGACCTGGATGTCTTGCGCCTTCACGTCTTCCAGGCCATCAACGATGGCGCGCTGGAGTTTGGCAACGTCTTTTTTGGCCGCGGTTTCCGATTTGGTGGATGTGGTCATCAGGCAGTGAAATAGATAGGAATGGAATCAATATAGCGCGCAACGCGGCGCACAGCCAGAGGGGCTACGCCTTGGGTGTTGCGCACGGGCGCAGAGGCGTTTATCGGTGTTTTTGGCCTCTTGCGCTCATGAATCAAGCGCTGCCAGCTATTGAAATTATAGCTTTTGGGCCTTTGGAGGTGGCAAGGGCTGGCTGGCAACTACCACCAGCCCTTGTGTTTACTGACGTCGCGCGGCGTTTACAGCCACTCGCGCCGCACCAGAAACTGCTGCATCAGTGCGTCCTCGGGCGAGCCTGGCTCGGTAGAGCGCTGATACGACCAGGCCACCAGCGGCGGCATGGACAGCAGGATCGATTCGGTGCGCCCACCCGACTGCAGGCCGAAGTGCGTACCCCGGTCCCACACCAGATTGAACTCGACATAGCGGCCCCGGCGGTAGAGCTGGAAGTCGCGTTCGCGTTCGCCGTAGGGCGTGGCCTGGCGGCGCTCAACGATGGGCAGGTATGCGCTCAAAAAGGCATCGCCCACCGATTGCGTCATGGCCAGGCTTTGCCCAAAGCCCAGCTCTGAAAAATCGTCGAAGAACACACCGCCCACGCCGCGCTGCTCGTTGCGGTGTTTCAGGAAAAAATATTCGTCGCACCATTGTTTGAAGCGCGGGTACTTGTCTTCGCCAAAGGGCGCCAGCGCGTCGCGGCATGTGCGGTGGAAATGCACGGCGTCTTCCTCAAAGCCGTAATACGGCGTGAGGTCCATGCCGCCACCAAACCAGCAGGTAGGTGCCTGACCAGGGTGCCCGGCGGCAATCATGCGCACGTTCATGTGCACCGTGGGCACGTAGGGGTTGCGCGGGTGGAACACCAGCGACACGCCCATGGCCTCAAACGGTGCACCTGCCAGCTCAGGCCGGTGCTGCGTGGCCGAAGGCGGCAGCTGTGGGCCACGCACATGGCTGAAGCCACAGCCCGCGCGCTCAAACACTCGGCCACCTTCCATGATTTTGGTGATGCCATCGCCCTGTAGCGGCTCGCCGGGCGGTTTGCTCCAGGCATCGGCCAGGAAGCGGGCACCGCCCTCGCCTTCCACAGCCTCCAGCGCGTCGGTGATGCGGGCCTGCAGGCCTACCAGGTAGCCGCGCACGCGGGCCACGGTGTCTGCCGTGTTCAGAACTTGTGCTTCAGCCATCAGTTTTTGATGGCCCGGAAGCCAATGTCGCGGCGGTACTGCGCACCTTCGAAGTGAATGCCGCGCGCCACGTCGTACGCACGCTGCTGCGCTTGCTTGACGCTGTCGGCCAGCACGGTCACGCACAGCACACGGCCACCCGTCACGCTGACCACGCCGTCCTTCAACTGCGTACCGGCGTGGAACACCACCGCATCGTCCGCCTCGGCGGGCAAGCCGGTGATGGGGTCGCCCTTGCGCGGGCTTTCAGGGTAGCCGTGGGCGGCCATCACCACGCCCAGCGCGGTGCGGCGGTCCCACTGCAGCTCGATCTGGTCGAGCTTGCCATCCACCGCCGCGCTCAGCACATCCACCAGGTCGCTCTTGAGGCGCATGAGGATGGGCTGCGTTTCGGGGTCGCCCATGCGGCAGTTGAATTCGAGCGTCTTGGGATGGCCCTTGGCGTCGATCATCAGGCCGGCGTACAGGAAGCCGGTGTAGGGAATGCCGTCTTTTTCCATGCCGCGAATGGTGGGCAGGATGATCTCGCGCATGGCGCGGGCGTGCACATCGGCCGTGACCACGGGCGCGGGCGAATACGCGCCCATGCCGCCGGTGTTGGGGCCTTCGTCGCCATCCTTCAGGCGCTTGTGGTCCTGGCTGGTGGCCAGTGCCAGCACGTTCTTGCCATCGCACAGCACGATGAAGCTGGCTTCTTCGCCTTCCAGGAACTGCTCGATCACCACGCGCGCACCGCCTTCGTTGTGCGTCACGCCGTATTTGTTGTCCACCAGCATAAAGTCCACAGCATCGTGGGCTTCCTGCAGCGTCATCGCCACGACCACACCCTTGCCAGCCGCCAAGCCGTCGGCCTTGATGACGATGGGCGCGCCCAGGCGGTCAATGAAGGCGTGGGCTGCAGCGGGGTCGGTAAAGGTGTCGTAATCGGCCGTGGGAATGCCGTGGCGGCGCATGAAGGCCTTGGAGAAAGCCTTGGAGCTTTCCAGCTGCGCAGCAGCCTTGGTGGGGCCAAAAATGCGCAGGCCGTTGGCGCGGAACTCGTCCACCACTCCTGCAGCCAGCGGGGCTTCGGGGCCGACCACCGTGAGGGCGATCTTCTCGGCCTGGGCCCAGACGCGCAGTTCACGCACGTCAGAAATGGCCACATTTTCGAGCTTGGGGTTGAGCGCCGTGCCGCCATTGCCTGGGGCCACGTACACCTTCGTCACCTTGGGCGACTGGCTCAGCTTCCAGGCCATTGCGTGTTCACGGCCGCCGCCACCAATCACGAGTACTTTCATAGGAACCTTTGGTGAGTCCTGCAGGCGCCTTGTGGAGACGCCCCCCGAGGAACTCAGAGAAATATCAGTCGAAAAACCTGCTCGCGCAAGAAAAAAGCAGCCGAATCAGAGCGCTGCGTTGTGGTAGACCTCCTGGGCGTCGTCCAGGTCTTCCAGCACGTCGAGCAGCTTTTGCATCTTGGCGGCATCGTCGCCCGTCAGCTCAATCGTGTTCTCGGGCCGCATGGTCACGCCAGCCACTTCGGGCGTCAGGCCGGCAGCTTCCAGGGCGTTCTTCACCGCTTCAAATTCAGCCGGGCTGGTCAATACCTCCACGGCACCGTCTTCATCGGTGATGACATCGTCTGCGCCCGCTTCCAGCGCCACTTCCATGACTTTGTCTTCGCTCGTGCCGGGGGCAAAAATCAGCTGGCCACAGTGCTTGAACTGGAACACCACCGAGCCTTCAGTGCCCATGCTGCCGCCGTGCTTGCTGAACGCGTGGCGCACCTCGGCCACGGTGCGCACACGGTTGTCGGTCATGGTGTCGATGATGATGGCGGCGCCACCGATGCCGTAGCCTTCGTAGCGGATTTCTTCGTAGGTCAGGCCTTCGGCGTTGCCAGTGGCCTTGTCGATGTTGTATTTGATGCGGTCGGCGGGCATGTTGGCCGCCTTGGCCTTGTCCACCGCCAGGCGCAGGCGGGGGTTGGCAGACAGATCGCCGCCACCGGCGCGGGCTGCCACAGTGATTTCACGAATGATGCGGGTCCAGATCTTGCCGCGTTTTTCATCCTGGCGCCCTTTGCGGTGCTGGATATTCGCCCATTTACTGTGTCCTGCCACGAGAGATCCTTTGGTATTGATTTAATCTAGCCCGCTGATTTTACTTTTTGCAGAACACAGGAAATCTCTGCACGCATCGCGCGCTCAGGGTGCGCTGCGGATCGGAAGAGACTGCCAGGCGCAAATCACAGCAATAGCCACAGCTATTGCGAGCATTTGCAACGCCGCAGACCAGCCGAGACCGCAGATGCACACGCCGCGCAATGCGTGCAGAAATTCCCCTACCCTGAGGAACCCCCAAATGGCAGACCCCATGCTGATCGCGAAACACGCCGCCACCGAATGCCACCTGTTGCCCGGCCTGGCCAACCGCCACGGCCTCATCACCGGCGCCACGGGTACGGGCAAGACCGTGACCCTGCAGACCCTGGCAGAAAACTTCTCGCGCATCGGTGTGCCCGTGTTCATGGCAGACATCAAAGGCGACCTGACGGGCGCCAGCCAGCCAGGCCACATCGGTGAAAAGCTGGCCGGCGTGCTCAAGGAACGCGGCCTCGATTTGCCCACACCGCAGGCCTGCCCCACCACGCTGTGGGACGTGTTTGGCGAGCAAGGCCACCCGGTGCGCGCCACCATCTCGGACATGGGCCCGCTGCTACTGGGGCGCATGCTCAATCTCAACGAAACCCAGCTCGGCGTGCTGAACCTGGTGTTCAAGATTGCCGACGACAACGGCCTGCTGCTGCTGGACCTGAAAGACCTGCGCGCCATGCTGCAGTACGTGGGCGACAACGCCAAGGATTTCACCACCGAGTACGGCAACATCAGCTCGGCCAGCGTGGGGGCCATCCAGCGCGGCCTGCTGCAAATCGAGCAGCAAGGCGGCGACAAGTTCTTTGGCGAGCCCATGCTCAACATCCAGGACTTCATGCAGACGGTGGACGGCCAAGGCGTCATCAACATTCTGGCGGCCGACAAGCTCATGAACTCGCCACGCCTGTACGCCACCTTTTTGCTGTGGATGCTGTCCGAGCTGTTCGAAACCCTCCCCGAAATTGGCGACCCTGAAAAACCCAAGCTGGTCTTCTTCTTCGACGAGGCCCACCTGCTGTTCAACGAGGCGCCCAAGGTGCTCATCGAACGCATCGAACTGGTGGTGCGCCTGGTGCGCTCCAAGGGCGTGGGCGTGTATTTCGTCACGCAGAACCCGCTCGATATTCCAGACAGCGTGCTGGCCCAGCTGGGCAACCGAGTGCAGCACGCGCTGCGGGCCTTCACGCCGCGCGACCAGAAGGCCGTGAAGGCCACCGCCACCACCATGCGCCAAAAGCCTGGGCTCGACATCGAGACCGCCATCACCGAACTGGCCGTGGGTGAGGCGCTGGTGAGCTTTCTGGACGCCAAGGGCCGCCCCTGCGTGACCGAGCGCGTGTTTGTGCTGCCCCCCGCCAGCCAGCTCGGGCCCATCACGCCCCAGCAGCGCCAGGCGCTCATAGCGCAATCGCTGGTGGCCGGGATCTACGAAAAAGTGGTGGACCGGGAATCGGCCTACGAAAAGCTCAAAGGCCGCACCGCGGATGCGGCAGCGCAAGCCCCCGCCGCCACCGGTGCGGGCAAGACGGCAGCTGGCGACAACGCCAACGACGGCGGCGGGCTGCTGGGCGGCCTGAACGACGTGCTGTTTGGCTCCACCGGCCCGCGTGGTGGGCGCCGTGATGGCCTGGCGCAAACCATGGCCAAGTCGGCCGTGCGCACCATGGGCACCACCCTGGGCAAAGAGATTTTGCGCGGCGTGCTGGGCAGCATTTTTGGCGGCAGCGGCAAGCGGCGCTGATCCCTTGGGCTAGCCACAAACCCGGGCGGCCGCCAGCGCAGGCGCCGCCTGGTGTGCGTCTGTCGCCACAGTACGCTGCCACCAGATGCATGACCACCATATGACAGTCACCATTTCGTCATAAAACAGGCGTTGAATCGATCCCAACAAAAACAACAACAAAGGAGGATCGATGACAAAAACCGAAATCGCGCTGCTGCGCTGGGGCCAGCTGCCCATGTTTGCCGCCATCGTGGGCTGGATACTGGGCTTCGTCTGGGTGGCTGCGGGCCTGTGGCGCCCCCAGTGGTACTGGGTCCTCTATTTCATCGCCACCGTGGCCATGACAGCGCTGTGCATCCAGCAAACCAACGCGGCGCGCGAGCGCTACATCCGCGAAGCCCCTTTGCCCCGCTTCCTGCAGCGCAAACTGCGTGAAGCCTACCCGCAGCTGAGCGCCAAGGATGGCGAGATGGTCGAACGGGGTCTGCGGCAGTTCTTCCTCGCCTGCCTGCGCAGCCGCCAGTTTGTGGCCATGCCCTCACAGGCGGTGGATGTGCTGTGGCACGAGTTCATCCTGCATACGCAGGCCTACCAACGGTGGTGCACCCACGCGCTGGGCCGATTTTTGCACCACACCCCCGCCGAAGCCCTGGGGCGCAAAGGCATACACAACGACGGCCTGCGGCGCGCCTGGTTCTGGGCGTGCAAGGAGGAATGCATCAACCCCAAGGCCCCCAGCCGCCTGCCGCTGCTGTTTGCACTGGATGCCAAGTTCGCCATCCCCAACGGGTTCCACTACGTGCCCGACTGCCGATTGACGGGTGCGCAAAGCAGCTCGGCGGCCAATTCGAGCAGCGGCGGCTGTGGCGGTTCCCCCTACTGCGGCACCGATTTTTCGGATGGCAGCTACAGCGGCAGCTCGGGCGACTTTGGCGGAGCCGACTGCTCGGACGGCAGTGGCGGTGATGGAGGCGGCGACGGCGGAGGCTGTGGCGGGGGCGGCGATTGAGCCGCACAAGGCAAGCCACACCAGGCCACGATGGCTGCACAGCGCCGAGGTTCAAACGCTATTAAATCAATAGCTACCAGCGCTTTGCAATAAAGCGCTGGCGGCTGATTTCATTCAAAGTCGCCCAGGCGACGAACGCCGAAGCGCGGCCGCCCTAGAGTGTCAGGTCATGAACACCGACATCAACGCCCTCACCTGCTTTTCCCTCAGCATCACTGACCACGTGGCCCATCTGGTTCTGAACAAACCCGAGGCCATGAACACCATGCACCCTACCTTCTGGCGTGAGCTGGACACGGTGCTGGCCCACCTGCATCAGACAGGTACGGCACGGGCGCTCGTCATCAGCAGCACAGGCAAGCATTTCAGCGCGGGCATGGCGCTCGAAACCTTTGGCGGCGCCATCACCATGGACGACCAAAGCCCCGAGGGCCGCGCCGCCATTTTTGACCTGGTGACCGACATGCAGGCCACCTTCACGCGGCTGGAAAACCTGCGCATTCCGGTCATTGCAGCCATCCACGGCGGCTGCATCGGCGGCGCGGTGGACATGGTCACGGCGGGCTGCATCCGCTACGCCACGCAGGATGCGTTCTTCTGCATCCAGGAGATCAACATCGGCATGGTGGCCGACGTGGGCACGCTGCAGCGCCTGCCCAAGCTCATCCCGCTGGGCGTGGTCAAGGAGCTGGCCTACACCGGCCGCCGCCTGGGCGCTGCCAAGGCGCTGGGTTATGGCCTGGTCAACGAAGTATTTGATACGCAAGAAGCCATGGTGGCTGCAGCCCTGCAATGTGCGCAAGAGATTGCCAGCAAGCCGCCCGTGGCCATCTGGGGCACCAAACAGGCGATCCATTACGCCCGAGACCATTCGGTGGAAGACAGCCTGCGCCAGATGGGCTGGTTGCAGGGCGCCATCTGGAGCAACCAGCATGTGCGCGAATCCGTCACCGCCATGAAGCAAAAGCGCGCAGGTGACTTCCCCGCACTCACGCCGCTGCAACGCTTTGCAGATCTGGGCTGACGCAAAACAGCAGGCCACACAGAGACACTACGAGCGAAGCGGCCCCTGGGCCGCTTTTGCGTTGAGGCATGGCAGTGCCTATGATGCAAGGCATTTCCTGATTGATTGCGGAGCCTTTCATGAACCCAGCCGCCCTGCCTGCGCCCACCTTTGATGACCTGCGTGCGGCGGCGCAGCGGCTGCACGGCATTGCCCACCGCACCCCCGTGCTGCGCTCTACCAGCGCTGACGAAAGCACCGGGGCGCAAGTGTTTTTCAAGTGCGAAAACCTGCAGCGCACGGGGGCGTTCAAGTTCCGCGGCGCCTACAACACGCTGGCCCAGTTCACCCCCGAACAGCGCGAACGTGGCGTGCTGGCCTTTTCTGCGGGCAACCACGCACAGGCCATTGCGCTGTCGGCACGCCTGCTTGACATGCCCGCCGTGATCGTGATGCCGGAAGACGCCCCCGCGACCAAGATGGCTGCCACGCGCGAATATGGCGCGCAGGTGGTGACCTACAACCGCTACACCGAAGACCGCGAAGCCATCAGCCGCCGCCTGGCGCAAGAACGCGGCATGACGCTGGTGCCGCCGTTTGACCACCCGCACGTCATCGCAGGCCAGGGCACGGCCGCCATGGAACTGCTGGAAGAAGTACCGGGGCTGGATTACCTGTTCGTCTGCGTGGGCGGTGGCGGCCTGCTGGCGGGCAGCACGTTGGCCGCGCAGGCTATGGCGCCGGGGTGCCGCCTGGTGGGCGTGGAGCCTGAAGCGGGCAATGACGGCCAGCAGTCGTTCAAGGCCGGGCACATCGTGCAGATACCCACACCCCACACCATTGCCGACGGCGCGCAAACACAGGCACTGGGCCAGCTCACCTTCCCCATCATTGCCGAAGGCGTGGAAGACATGGTGACTGCCACCGACGAACAACTGGTGCAGGCCCTGCGGTTTTTTGCCGAGCGCATGAAGATCGTGGTGGAGCCCACGGGTGCGCTGGCATTTGCCGGCGTACGCAATGGCAGTGTGGATGTGCGTGGCAAGCGGGTGGGCGTGCTCATCAGCGGTGGCAATGTGGACTTGCCGCGCTATGCACGCTTTCTTGCAGAGTGAAGACCCGCCTTTTGCACTGCGACTTTTACCGGTTGGTGGAAAATACCGATTGTTTTCCAAGTCATCTATTCGCTAATTCAGGTTTTTCATGAGCAACGTCACCGTCATCACCCACCCCCTCGTCCAGCACAAGCTCACGCTCATGCGCAAGAAGGACGCCAGCACCAACAGCTTCCGCCGCCTGCTGGGCGAGCTGTCCACGCTGATGGCTTACGAGGTGACGCGCGACATGCCGCTGCAGGACGTGCAGATCGAGACGCCGCTGGAGACCATGACCGGCAAGATGATCGACGGCAAGAAGCTGGTGCTCGTCTCCATACTGCGCGCGGGCAACGGCTTTCTGGACGGCATGCTCAACGTGGTGCCCGGCGCCCGCGTGGGCCACATCGGCCTGTACCGCGACCCCAACACGCTGCAGCCGGTCGAGTACTACTTCAAGATGCCTTCCGAGATGGAAGAGCGCGACATCATCGTGGTGGACCCCATGCTGGCCACGGGCAATTCGGCTGCGGCCTGCGTAGACCGGCTCAAGCAGCTCAAGCCCCGCTCCATCAAGTTCGTGTGCCTGCTGGCTGCGCCTGAAGGCGTGGCCACGCTGCAAAAGGCCCACCCCGATGTGCCGATTTTCACTGCCGCCATCGACCGCGAACTCAACGACCACGGCTACATCCTGCCGGGCCTGGGTGACGCAGGCGACCGCATCTTCGGCACCAAGTAAGGCGAAAGCCCTGCGCCTGCACCGCAGGCGTTGCGCGGGCAAATAAAAAACGCCGCAGGGTACAAAACCCTGCGGCGTTTTTTTGTGCCCCGGTTTTCAAGCCAGGGCGCTGATGCCTTTGCCCACTGTGCGGGCAAGCCGCACAGTGCCTTGGGCCATCAATACACGTCGTGCTGCGTGTTGTAGACGTTGAAGTGGCCCGTGGGGGTAATCAGGCGTGGATCCTTGATGACCTTCTTGAGCTTGAGGGTCTTGTCGTCCACCACCACGATCGCGCTTTCCTTGTTCTTGGCGGACCAGACAGAGAACCAGACCTCGTCACCAGCCTTGTTGTACTCAGGCTGCACCACGCGCTTGGCACCGTCGTCCTTGAGGTCAGCCCACTCAGCGATAGGAAGCGTCTTGTAGCCCTTGTCCAGGTTGTTGATGTCGTACACCACCACCGACTGCGAGATCTTTGGATCAGGATTCAGTGGAGCGTCTGAGTACAAGTGCTGCGACTTGGGGTGGCTCTTGACGAACAGAGCACCGCCGCCAGGCCCCTTGAGCTTGGCCACTTCCTTGAAAGCGTACTGCTTGAACTTCTTGGGGTCGGTGCCGATCAGGGAGATCGTATCGTCGCCCAGGTGGCCGGTAGACCACACGGGACCGAACTGCGGATGGGTGAAGTTGGCGCCACGGCCGGGGTGGGGGATCTTGCCCACATCGGTCAGGCCAGCCAGCTTGCCGTCCTTGGTATCGATCGCAGCAATCTTGTTGCTGTTGTTGGCAGCCACCATGAAGTAGCGCTTGGAAGCATCCAGACCACCGTCATGCAGGAACGGAGCAGAACCGATTTCGGTGATCTTGAGGGCGTCCAGATTGGAGTAGTCCACCATCAAGGTCTTGCCGGTTTCCTTCACGTTCACGATGAATTCGGGCTTGTAGTGGGAACCCAGAATGGATGCCACGCGGGGCTCAGGATGGTATTCCTGCGTGCCCACGACCATGCCGCGGGTGGAGACGATCTTCTTGGGCTCCAGCGTGTCGCCGTCCATGATGGTGAACTGGGGCGGCCAGTAAGCACCAGCGATCACCAGCTTGTCCTTGTAGCCCTTGGCCTTGGAGGTTTCCACCGAGCGGGCTTCCAGGCCGATGCGCACTTCTGCCACGCTGTCGGGTTTTGCCATCCACAGGTCGATCATGTTGATCTTGGCGTCGCGGCCAATCACGAACAGGTAGCGGCCCGAAGCCGACATGCGAGAGATGTGCACCGCATAGCCGGTCTTGATGATGCTGATGATTTCCTTGGTGTCGCCATCGATCAAAGCAATCTCACCCGTGTCACGCAGCGTGGTGGAGAAGATGTTCTCGATGTTGAAGTTGTTCATCTTCTTGGTCGGACGGTCCTTGGGCGCAACCGTTACCTTCCAGGTCTTCTTGGTGTCGTCCAGACTCCACTCGGGTGGCGTAGGCGCGTCGTGCTGGATGTAACGGGCCATCAGGTCCACCGTGGCTTCATCCATTTCACCAGAGGTCTGCCAGTTGGGCATGCCAGCGGGCGAACCGTAGGCAATGAACACCTTCAGGTAGTCGGTGCCCTTGGCCATGGTGATGTCAGGGGTCAGGGGCTTGCCGGTGGCGCCCTTGCGCAGCACACCGTGGCAGCCAGCGCAACGCTCGAAGTAGATCTGGCGAGCGCGATCGAACTCGGCCTGCGTCATCTTCGGCGCTTTGGGGTTCGTGCTTTGGTACATCGGTACATCGGCCAGAGGTGAAGAACCTGCCTGGTATTTCACCTCAGGGTCCGTAGCACCATCTTTGTGTTGTGCAGTGGCGGCCAGAGCCAGAGTGGACAGTGCCAGGGCCGCAAGGCGCGCCAGCTTTCGGGTTGTCATGGGGACTCCTTGTATGTCGCGGCCCAAGATGGCTCAATCTCCATCCCTCCAATAGGCCCGCCGTGGGCTGCGACGACTGGGGTTCGGCAGGCTCAGAGGCATTCTTTGTCAGCCAAACCGGCAGCGCTTTGATACCTATCAATGATTCATGTTAGATACCCATTTGGTTCAGGTGGCCCGATTCCGCGTGTCGTTTTCATCACCATGACATCAAGAGCTACACACGCCTTCGCAACCACAATGCAAGTGCATATCTCCCGCGCCCAGCACTGAAGCGCAGCACCTCTGCAGATCGCAAAAACAACGTATCCTGAGCAAAACCCGTCCTGCCCCTCTCATCCCATGCTTGACCTGCTCATCACCCATGCCACTCTGCCCGACGGGCGCCAGAACATGTCGATTGCCGTGCAAAACGGCCGCATCACCGAAGTGACTGAAGGCCTGCAAGCCCCAGCGCATGAAACAGTGGACGCAGGCGGCCTGCTGGTGAGCCCGCCGTTTGTGGACGCGCATTTCCACATGGATTCGACCCTGAGCTACGGCCAGCCGCGTGTGAATGAAAGCGGCACCCTGCTCGAAGGCATTGCGCTGTGGGGCGAGCTCAAGCCCCAGCTCACGCACGACGACATCGTGCAGCGCGCATTGCAGTACTGCGACTGGGCCGTGGCGCGCGGGCTGCTGGCCATCCGCAGCCATGTGGACACCAGCGACCCCAGCCTGCTGCCGGTGCAGGCCCTGCTGGATGTGAAGCAGCGCGTGGCACCTTACCTGGACTTGCAACTGGTGGCCTTTCCGCAAGACGGCGTGCTGCGCCGCCAGGGCGGGCTGGACAACCTGAAGCGGGCACTGGACATGGGCGTGGATGTGGTGGGCGGTATTCCGCACTTCGAACGCACCATGGCACAAGGCGCCGAGAGCGTAAAAATCCTCTGCGAACTGGCCGCGAAGCTGGCCAAGCGCGTGGACATGCACTGCGACGAAAGCGACGACCCGCATTCGCGCCACGTCGAGACCCTGGCCTTTGAAACCCAGCGCCTGGGCCTGCACGGCCGCGTCACGGGCTCGCACCTCACCTCCATGCACAGCATGGACAACTACTACGTGAGCAAACTCATCCCGTTGATGTGTGAGGCCGACCTGGGCGTGGTGGCCAACCCGCTCATCAACATCACCCTGCAAGGCCGCCACGACACCTACCCCAAGCGCCGGGGCATGACCCGCGTGCCCGAGCTGATGGCCGCAGGCCTGACGGTGGCTTATGGCCACGACTGCGTGCTCGACCCCTGGTACAGCGGCGGCAGCGGCGACATGCTGGAGGCCGCGCACATGGGCCTGCATGTGGGCCAGATGACCAGCCAGGCGGGCATGCGCCAGTGCTTTGATGCGGTGACCGTGAACCCTGCCCGCCTGCTGGGCTTGGAGGGCTACGGCCTGGCCCCCGGCTGCCACGCGGACTTTGTGCTGCTGCATGCGCGCAACCCGGCAGAAGCCATTCGCCTGCGGGCCGCGCGCTTGGGCGTATGGCGGCGCGGCAAGCGCGTAGCGAGCCAGCCCGCGCCCACGGCAGCTTTGAACCTGCCTGGGCGGCCCGGTAACGTGGACTTTATGTAAAAATCGGCTCCAGCGCTTATCCTGCAAGCGCAAGCAGCTACCAAATCAATAGCAACCTCAATAGCAATGGGCGCGCAAGATCAAGCCATCTGCGAGATAGTCTTGCGAAAGCGCGCCAGCGCCAGGGCAAACAGCACGGCGCCGATGGCCAACAGCCACACCAGCGACGACCACACCACCGACAACCCCGCGCCCCGGTACAGGATGGCCTGAGACAGCTCGGTGAAATGCGTGGTGGGGGCCAGAGACATCACGTACTGCACCCACAGCGGCATGCTCTCGCGCGGGGTCACGCCGCCTGAGAGCATTTCCAGCGGCATCATGGTCAGCACCATCAACAGGCCAAACTGCGGCATGCTGCGCGCCAGGGTGGCCATGTAGATGCCCATGGACGTGGTGGCAAACAGGTGCAGCACCGTGCCCAGCAAAAACAGCGGTATCGAGCCTTCAATCGGCACCCCAATCGCCCAGCGGATCACCACGGTGAGCGACACCCAGGTGGCCACCAGCACCACCAGCGCCATGGCCCACACTTTGGCCAGCATGATCTCGGCCGGGGTGACGGGCATGACGAGCAAGTGCTCCACGGTGCCGTGCTCGCGCTCGCGGATCAACGCCGCACCGGTGAGGATGATGGAGAGCATGGTGACGATGTTGATCAGCTCCATCACCGAGCCAAACCACGCAGGCGTCAAAGCCGGGTTGAACCGGGCGCGCACGGCCAGATCAATGGCAGGCGCAGGCACAGACCGGTAGCGCTGCACAAACTCGGCCACCTCCAGCTGAACGATCTGCTGCACCGCACCGTTGGATGTGAAGGCCTGCATCATGCGCGTGGCGTCCATGTTGAGCTGCACGCGCGGCACCTTGCCTGCCAGCACATCGCGCTGGAAGTTGGGCGGTATGTGCAGCACCAGCGTGTAGCGGCCGGCGTCCAGGCCAGGGTCCACATCCTGCGGGGCAATCAGGTCGGGCCCCACAAACTGCGGCGCAAAAAAGGCGGTGGCAATGCGCTGCGAGAGGGTGGACACATCCTCGTCCACGATGGCGATGGGCACGTGGTTCAGCGTCTCTGGCTGGGCCTTGCCTGCACTGTAGACCGCCAGCGTGGTGGTGTAGACGATGAGGACCAGCATCATCGGGTCGCGCCACAGGCTCCACAGCTCTTTGATGCCCAGACGGAAGATGGTGGCGCAGCGCGCCCACAGCGTGGCCGTGCGGCTGCGGGCGTGTGAAGGTGCAGACGAAGGGCTTACGGGCATGTCAGCTCTCCTGTTTGCGCAGCAGCGCAATCGCGGTGCCGATGATGACGGGGGCCGAGATCGCCAGCGCCCAGAACTCGGGCTGCAGGTCTTGCAGCGACAGCGCCTTGCTGAACACGCCCCGGCTGATGGTGAACATGTGGCTGGCCGGGTAAACCTCGCCAATCCACCGGGCCACGCCCACCAGCGACGACACAGGGTTGATGAGCCCGGCAAACTGCACGGCCGGGATCAGCGTGCCCACCATGGCAAAGAACATGGCCGCAATCTGGCTGCGCGTGACGGTGGACGCCAGCAACCCCATGCCGGTGGAGCACAGACTGAAAAGCAGCGCCGCCCCCGTCAGCGTGGCAAAGCTGCCCGTGATGGGCGTGCCAAACACTGTGACGGCCGCCAGCGCCATGAGCCCAAAGTTGAGCATGGCCAGCGCCACATAGGGCAGTTGCTTGCCCAGCATAAATTCGGTGCGCGTGGTGGGCGTGACGTACAGGTTGATGATGGAGCCCATTTCCTTCTCACGCACCACCGCCAAGGCAGTGAGCATGGCGGGCAGCATGAGCAGCAGCAGCGGGATGACCGCAGGCACCATGGCGGGCAGGCTGCGCACATCGGGGTTGTAGCGGTAGCGGGTTTCTACCTCCAGCAAGGCCGTGGGGGCCACGCCGGTGCGGCTGCGCACCGCATCGACCAGCCACTGTTGGTGCATGCCCTGCACGTAGCCCAGCACGGTCTGTGCGCGCTGGGGCATGGCACCGTCTACCCAGGCGGCAATCTGCACAGGCTTGCCCCGCTCTACATCGCGGCCAAAGCCAGGCGGGATCTCGATGGCCAGCGACAGCTCGCCCGATCGCATGCGCCGGTCCAGCTCGGCGTATTCGACCAGCGGTGGGCGCTCTACAAAATAGCGCGAACCCGACAGGTTGAGCGCATAGGCGCGGCTGGTGGCCGTCTGGTCGCGGTCCAGCACTGCAAAGCGCAGGCTCTCCACATCCATGCTGATGCCGTAGCCCATCACAAACATCAGCAGCAGCGAGCCCAGCAGGGCCAGGGCGCTGCGCACCGGGTCGCGCCGCAGCTCCAGCGCCTCGCGCCACTGGGTGCTGTAGATACGAACCAGGCTGTGGCGCAAGCGGGTGGCCCAGCCAGCACGCGCGGGCGCAGCTTGCAGCACGGGTGTTGCTGCAGAGGCCGCCGGCGTTGGCACATCAGCCTCCTGCTCTGCCGGGCTTGGGCTGCCTGCGGCCTCTTGCAGGTAACCAATGAATGCTTCTTCCAGCGTGGCCGCCCCACGCTGGGCCACGATGTCTGCCGGGGCAGCACTGGTCAGCACCCGGCCTGCATGCATGAGCGAGATGCGGTCGCAGCGCTCGGCTTCGTTCATGAAGTGGGTGGAGATGAAGATGGTGACCTTGTCGCGCCGGGCCAGCTCCACCATCAGCCGCCAGAAGTTGTCGCGCGCAATCGGGTCCACGCCCGAGGTGGGCTCATCCAGGATCAGCAGCTCGGGCTGGTGCACCATGGCCACGGCCAGCGACAGGCGCTGGCGCATGCCCAGCGGCAATTGCATGGGCAAGGTGCTGCGTGCGGCCTGCAGGTCAAACCGTTCCAGCATGGTCTGCACGCGCTGGGGCACCTCGGCCTCTGGCACATGGAACAGGCGGGCGTGCAGCACCAGGTTTTGCTCTACCGACAACTCGCTGTACAGCGAGAACGCCTGCGACATATAGCCCACACGGCGGCGCGTGGCCATGTCCTTAGGGTCTACCGGCTGGCCAAACAACCAGGCCTTGCCGTCTGTGGCGGGCAGCAGGCCGGTGAGCATCTTCATGGTGGTGGACTTGCCGCACCCATTGCTGCCCAAAAAACCAAAAATCTCGCCGCGCTGGATGCGAAAGCTCACATGGTCCACCGCCACAAAGTCGCCAAACTGCATGGTCAGGCCCTGGGCTTCGATGGCGATTTCTGCCGCCGCATCGGCTTGCAAGGGTGTGATGACCACGGGCTGGTGCCCGCGCCGCTTGGCCTCGGGCAGCAGGGCCACAAAGGCGGCTTCCAGGCTGGCGTGGCCGGTGCGCTGCATCAGCTCGGCAGGCGTGCCCGTGGCCAGAATGCGGCCTTCGTCCATGGCCACCAGCCAGTCAAAGCGCTGGGCTTCTTCCATGTAGGCCGTGGCCACCAGCACGCTCATGCCGGGGCGCCCGGAGCGGATGCGGGCGATCAAGTCCCAGAACTGGGCGCGGGCCAGCGGGTCCACGCCGGTGGTGGGCTCGTCCAGGATGAGCAGGTCCGGGTCGTGGATGAGCGCGCAGCACAGGGCCAGCTTCTGCTTCATGCCGCCCGAGAGCTTGCCTGCGGGCCGTGCCAGAAACGGGTGCAGCCCGGTGCTGCGGGTCAGGTCGTCAATGCGGCGGCGGCGCTCGGCCGTGTCGTGGCCAAACAGGCGGCCAAAGAACTGCAGGTTTTCTTCCACCGACAGCGTGGGGTACAGGTTTTTGCCCAGGCCCTGCGGCATGTAGGCAATGCGCGGGCACACCTCATCGCGGTGGCGGCCATCGGCCATGTCACCGCCCAGCACCTGCACCTGCCCTTGCTGCACGGCGCGGGCCCCGGCAACCAGGGCCATCAGGCTCGATTTGCCCACCCCGTCCGGCCCGATCAGGCCCACCATGCGGGCTGCAGGCACTTCCAGATCGATGTCTTCCAGCGCCACCGTGGCGCCGTAGCGCTGGCTGACGCCCGTGAGGGTGACGACGGGTGCGGTCACTGTGCGGCCTTGGGGGCTGCGGTTTGCAGGCTGTCCTTCACAGCCAGTTGCTGGGGCCAGGTGGCGTTCGGGTCAATGCGCAGCCAGGCCACGCCGGGCAGGCCGGTCTTGACCTGTTCGCGGTGGCGTACCAACAGCTCCTTGGGGATTTGCGCGCGCACGCGGAACATGAGCTTTTGCCGTTCGCTGGCGGTCTCCACCGTCTTGGGGGTGAACTGCGCCGTGCTGGCAACGAACGAGACGCTGGCAGGGATCACGAAATTTGGTGCGGCGTCGAGCACGATGCGCACTTCGCTGCCCAGCGCCACGCGGCCTGCCACGGTTTCGGGCAGAAAGAAGGTCATGTACACATCGGTCAAATCGGCCAACTGCAGCACGCGGGCACCTGCGCCCACCACCTCGCCGGGCTGCACCACGCGGAACTGCACGCGGCCATCGCGCGGGGCCTTGAGTTCACTGTCGGCCAACTCCACGTCGATGCGGGCCAGCGTGGCCTGCAGCGCGCGCACATTGGCCTCGGCACTGGTCACCTGGGTGCGGGCGGCACTGATGCCCGCCTGCGCGGCCTTGGCCTGCGACTGAGCTGCTGTCAGGGCGGCTTGCAGGCTGCGCACCTTGGCACGGTCGTCATCGAGCAATTGGGTGGAAAAGAAACCGTCGCGCGCAAGTTGTTCAGAGCGTGGCAGGCGCCGCTTGGCGGTATCCAGATCGCTGTCGCGCTGCGCTACCACCGCCAGGGCCGACTGGTAATCGCTCTCGCGCTGGGCCACCTGCACCTGGGCACTGCTCACAGCCAGCTGGGCCTGCTGCAGGCGGGCCATGGCCTCGTCGCGCTGGGCCTGCAGGCTGTCGATCTGCATGCGGGCCACGGGCTGGCCAGCTTTCACAAAGTCGCCCTCGCCCACGAGGATGTCGAGCACCCTGCCCGCTTGCTTGGTGGCGACGGCCACCTCCGTGGCTTCAATGCGGCCGTTGCCGCTGACAAATCCCTCGCCGGGCCCCTGGGTCTTCCAGGGCGCCCAATACACCAGCCCTGCAGCCAGTACCGCCAGCAGCACCACTGCGGCAGCAAAGGTCTTGAGCTTCTTGTTCATGCTTCCTCCTTGTGGCCTTCACCGCACGCCGCTGGGCCAGTGCGCAAGAACACGCATCGGGTGAAGCCTTGAAGCAGTCAATGCTATGCCATCCGCATGACAAGCCAGGGAGCCGGGCGCGCATCAATTGACCTGCATCAATGCTCATGGCGCCTGGAGTGAAGAGACAGCTTGGCGGCACCAGGCAGTGGCTATACACATCAAAATGGGCTCTAGCGCTCTATAGCAAAGCGCCAATAGCTACATTTTTAATAGCAAAAAGAGAAAGGCGACTCCACCGCCCCTCCCACTGCGAGGCGCCCCGTTCGCAAGCGCCCTAGATTGGCACTGGAGACGCCACCACTTCGACGCGGTTGCGCCCGTTTTGCTTGGCCAGGTACATGGCCGCATCCGCACGCTTGAGCACTGTCTCGGCGGAATCACCGCGCGTGCACAGGGCTACCCCGATGCTCACCGTGACGGGAATGGCGTGGTGGTCCGCACGCAAAGGCTGGCTTTCCACCAAGGCACGCAGGCGCTCGGCTACCGCTTCGGCGCCCGGCCCATCGGCGTTGGGTAGAAAAATGGCGAATTCCTCACCGCCCAGCCGGCCCATCACGTCTTCCTTGCGCAGGCACTGCTGGGCCAGGGCCACAAACTGGCGCAGCACATCCTCCCCCCCCGCCATGACCCCAGGTGTCGTTGATTTTCTTGAAGTGGTCGAGGTCCAGCGCCAGCACGGGCAGCCCCTGGCGCGTGCGCTGGGCGTTGCTGATGGCCTTGTCCAGCAGCGTGAGGTAGGCGCGGCGATTGAACACGTTGGTCAGCGAGTCCATTTCCGCCAGATGGCGCAGTTCTGTGGTGACGTGTTCGTTGGTCAGCAGCAAGGTCCCGAAGGCGATCATCACCAAGGCCACGGTCGATTCCAGCGCCACATACTGCGAAATCCGCTGCGCCATGTCGGACCCGGCATCCGCCGCGCTGGCCAGACCAAAAAGCGCCGGACGGAGCAGTAGAAATGCGCCATGAAAACCGACCATGGCCGCAAAAATGTAGCGGGCGGGCACCTTGTTGAAGCCACCCCGCGCCAAGGTCACCGCCGTGAGCAGGAAGTACACCCCACCCACCAAACCCGAAAGCACAAAGCGCGCTACCGGATGGGGATGCCCCACGGCGAAATACACCGCCAATGCCACCACCGCAACAATCGCTGCCGTTGCATATCCATGGTGTGGCAGGCCGCAGCCCCAGGTAGACGCGACCGCCCAGAAAACAGCAATACGCCGCAACTGCAATGCCTGCCTGGGCCAGCACCACAGAAAGCACCAAGGGCATGTGCTCGCGCACCAGCAGGTTGGCACCAAAAACGGAGGCGCTCAAAAATGAAAGCACCCAAAAACCCAGCCCAGGAATGTGCCTGTTGAACCGCCACACCAAATGCAGCACAGCGGTGACCAGCGCCGCGAGGATGGCGGCAAGGGCAATAAGGGTGGGACTGTGCACTGCAGGAGGGCGTGAGGCGCCGGTTTGGGAGCGAGCGAAGTAGCAAAAACCGCTGGCGTGTAGCCGGGAGTCGAGCAGCCACCACCAACAAACCGCCGACAGGTTTTTCAGAACATGCCGCCGAAATGACTTTTAAATGTTAACCTGCCCGGCTACATACCAAAGCACGGCACAGAGATTTTTATACCCTGCGCAGTGGCGCGAACCAGACACCGAAGCGTCAGGTCTGCGACCACAACGCGGCACAGCACACGACCACGCCGTCAGCCAGCGACGTGGCACTCCCGACGCAACAGCGCCAATGCGTCGTGCAGTTGGTAGTCCATATCGCTGGTCAAGGTCCTGGTCGCCTCTTGAACAAAACCGTTCCACAGCGCCAGGTAATCGTCTTGGTACACGCCAGGCGCGTGGGCCTGAATGAACTCAGCCGCCAATGGGGGCTGCCACCCATGCTTGCGAATGCGGCGCACCAGGCTGGCTGCAGCTTTTTCGGTGAGCAGCGTCTTCTTCGGAACCCCAGCAGCCACGCACAAGAACAGCGTGAGCAGCGAATGCTCATCGTCGTTGCCTTGTGTGGTCTTGGTCCATAGCTTGCTGGCGGGCTGCGGTGGCTCTGCAGCTTCGTCCAGTGCATCCAGGCTGCGGTGGTAGCTATCGACCTCGGCCAAGGGGTCGTCCAGCAGAAAGTACCGCGCGCGAAAGGCCCCCATGGGACGCAGCAAATTGCGCAGCGGCACAGCCGCATCCAGGAGCTTGGGCAAGTCGGCCAGCACTGCCGGACACTGTGCCTGAACCACCGGGCGCATGTCTGCAGGCAGGCCTGGGGGCAAACGCAGCGCGGTGGGTGCTGGCTGCTTTTTCTTGCGCAGTGCTGTCACCAGTTTTTCGAAACCTACCGTGTGCGGCCATTCGCCAGCAGCCATCGCGCTCGGGGCCAGGGCCTGCATCAGGAGGCCGGTGCGGATGACAGCTTCTGCATCCGCCCCGGCAGACTCCAGCTCGTCCGTGTCCAGGTCAAACTGTTCAGCCAGCCACTGGGCCGCCGTGATGGCCTGGGCCATCTGGCTGCGCCGCGCCAGTTCGGCCTGGTATTCCGCATGGCTGCGAAGCGTCCAGACGGCCAGCAGTGCAGTCTGCGCATCGTCGTAACCCGCCATGCCGAAATTGCTGCTCTCGGGCATGGCGATCAGCTTTTTGAGCATGTCGGACCCGCCTTTGGAACGCGACAGCAACGAGTTGTCGCGCAGCGACACAGCGGCCTTGTCGAGGTCGCCACCCGTGGTCTCCAGCAGGTAGAGGCTGATCATGTTGACCATGCGGTCCCGCGCTTTTTCGAGTTCAGGGCGCAGAAACTCGCTTCCAAAGTACCGGGCGATCTGCACGATGCCCTTGGGCGCATCGGCATTGATGGCGGCAAGCCGCTCTGCGTCGATGATGCCGCGACGCACGCCATGGGCCAGCACCTTGTCGAAGAACGGGCGTGCGTCGTGCAGTTGCAGTGCGTTGCCCGCTGGCACAGCGCTGGAATCGGTGGTTTCAGGCATGGCTTGGTTCGCAGGCCCGTTCAAATGGCAGATTCTTCATCAGACACGCGGGCCGCGGGTGTGGCCTTGCCGCGGTCGGTCTCGCTGGTCTCAAACTTGCCGTCGTCTTCTTCCGCGGGCTCTTCGGCGTCGTCCAACCCCAGATCAAAGGCCCGCGCCTTGGCCCGCAGCACCAGCAAGGTCTCAATGAACAGGTCGCGGCATTCATAGCGCAGCAACCAGGCCATTTGCATCCAGTCGCCATCAGCCACTTCGTCGAGCTCCACGCGGGGCTGCACATAGCCCGACGCCAGGAGCTCGTCATCGCTCAGCGTGGGGCCATAGTCCTCGGTGGCATCAAACGTGCCGGTGCGGGCAAAGGCTTCCAGTCGGCTCCACTTCTCTGCGAAGTAATTGGCCAGGGCCTCGGCCCCGCCCTCCAGGTTGCCAATCGCGTTCAAAAACTCCACCGGGTCTGCATCGTCGCGGAACACCACGGCGTTGACCATGTTGCGCAGGTGTGTGTGGGTCAGGTCCTTGTATTGCTTTTCAAGCACCATGGCCCGCGCGAATTGCTCGGGGGTGACCAGCAGGTTCACTACGGAGGCCTTGGAGTCGTCGTATTCGCGCATGACGGCCAAGATGTCTTTGGGCTCCAGCTGATCCAGCACGACCATCAGGGCGTTATCGCCTTCGGTGTCTGCCAACTCGGCCAGGGCAGACTCGGCGCCCACGATGTCGCCTGCAGCAATGAGACTGGTAGTTTTGGTGATGAGGGCCAGGTGATTGCTCATGGATGTCGGTGCATTGGTTGGGGAATGGATCAGTCTTTGCGCTCAAAGCCCACGTCGGCCAGCCAGTTTGCGCTGGCTTCTTCGCGGCTGCGGCTGTCGTGTGGTTCCACGACATCGTCTGCACTCAGTGCGTCGTAGTCATCGTCGTGCTCGCGGTCGTCTACATCGTCCTCATCACCTTCAGCATCTGCCTCGCCACCCACAGCCGAACCCGCAAACCTGGCCTGCTGTAAATACTCCAAACCGGCAGCGATCACCATGAAACGGTCGCCACCTGGCTCTGCAAGCACCGTCTTGGCCAGCGCTGCTGCCCAGGGCTCCAGGGAGATGCAAGTGCTCAGGCTTTCCCACGGTGGCAGATGGTCTTGCCCCACAGCCAGCGCCTGTTCCAGCGGAGCAGCGCGGGTGAAGCGAAAACCTTGGTGGAAGACCACAGCCACCATCTCCGGGGCCAGCTCCATCATCTTGACCAAGAAGCCGATCTCCGAACGCTTTTGGGCCAGCCGCTTGCGCAGCACATCCTTGCCTTCGGAGTCTTGGGTCAGGTCATCAATCTCGGCCTGATAAGCCGAGCGCAGGTCATGGAAAAAAGGGGAGATTTTCACGGGGCAAGAATGTTGTGGGTGTAGGTTTGCCAGATTTCCTGGGCGGTCTGCAGAGGGTCGTCCAGCAGGTTGCGTCGGCGGTTATCGTCATAGGCTTGGCGAGCGGCCTCGTCCGAGAGCACCTCATAAGCCTTTTGCACGGCAGCGAAGCGCTGAGCGGCATCCGGGGCGTCGTTCTTGTCCGGGTGATAGAAAGAGGCCTTTTGCCGAAAGGCTTTTTTGATATCTGCCAACGAAGCATGGGCCGCCAGCCCCAAAGCAGAGTAGTGATCGGTCATGGTTCTGTCTGTGTGAATACCCAGGGCGGTTGCTTGAGGCCCTGGGGCAAATCGTGCGCACTGCACTCATCAGGCGCTCTTGCCCCGGGCGAAAAATGGGGGCCGCACACTTGAAATCAAGTGCGCGGCGCAGCCTCTTGAAAACCCGGAAGCTTGAAAAAGCTGGAATCAGCCCGCCAGGCTGACAAAGACGTTTTGCACGTCGTCATTGGCATCAATGGCAGCCAGAAAGCTCTCCACCTCTTCCAGCTGCTCTGCCGTGAGATTCGCTGGATTGACAGGGTTCTTGGGCTTGTAGCCCAGCTTGGCAGACAACACGGTGAAGCCTTGGGCTGGCAGTGCACGGCTGACCAGATCCAGATCCGTGGGATCCGTCCAGAACATGGTGACGCCCTCTTCGTCACCGGCTTCAAAGTCCTGGGCTCCCGCTTCAATCGCTGCAAGCTCGGGGTCGGCGTCAGGACGAGCGGGCTCAGCTTCAATCATGCCCACATGGTTGAAATCCCACGCCACGGAACCCGAGGTGCCCAACTGCCCTTTGCGAAACAGCACCCGCATTTCAGGCGCGGTGCGATTCACGTTGTCGGTCAGGCACTCAACCATCACAGCCACTTGATGCGGAGCGAACCCTTCGTAAATCACGCGCTCGTAGCTCACCGCATCAGCGCCTGTACCCGAACCCTTCTTGATGGCGCGCTCCAGCGTGTCTTTGGGCATGGAAGCCTTGCGGGCCTGCTCGACCACCAAGCGCAAGCGAGAATTGGTAGCAGGGTCTGCCCCACCACGCGCAGCTACAGTGATTTCCTTGACCAGCTTGCCAAACAGCTTGCCTTTGGCATCAGCCACCAGTGCCTTGCCCTTTGCTTTCCACTGCGCGCCCATGGTGCTTCTCTTTCTTTGTGTTGTAGCGCGCTCAGGCGCCCTGTTTTGTCATTGATATGTGTTGTGCAGGTGTCTTGCACCCTGAGGGAAGACAGACACCGGCGACCGCATATTTTCGTTGATTTGACGAGCCGCCCCGCGAGGGCTACTTTGCTGCTCCGAAGCAGGCTCTATGTAAGCAATATCCAAGGGGAGGAAATACCCTGTGATTGATTGTCATGAAGCACGAGTTCACGCAACATCGCTGCGCCAATCTCGGCACCCAAAAGTAATCACAACATGAAAAAAATTCTCGTTCTTGCCTTCGCTCTCGCACTGTCACCAGCCCTCATGGCGAAGGGGTTGCACCACAGCCCGAAAGTACACGCTGTGCAAAAAAGCTCACAAATGAAGCCATCCCACAACGCCAGCCGCAGCAAGGCGAAACCAACAAGTCACAAGCGAACTGCAAAGCCCCAGTCCAAACGCGCCAGTGTCAAAAAATAACGAGACTGCTGGAGCATGAGTCTCGGGTGGCCGCCTGTTGCAACCATGGGCGGCTACCCTGCTAGATAATTCACGAGAGCAAAAAAACAAAACCCACTGCTTTTACAAGCAGCGGGTTTGAAGCCGATGGGCTAAATTGGGTGGTAGGACGTACAAGATTCGAACTTGTGACCAACGGATTAAAAGGCCACAACAGCCTTTTAAAATCAACCACTTACCAACTTGCTACCAATTGCGCTACCCAAGACCCCGCAAACATAGGCTAATTTTACAAGCCGCGGCTACGGCAGGGGGACCGTTGCCGTATTGCGAATCTTGAGGCCCAGCGCCGGCGCGATCAGCGCGCGGTCATTGGCAATCACAGCTTTCAGGGTGCGGACTTCATCAGCGTGTTTCTCAGCAGCTCCTGCGAATTCTTCCGCCTGGCCATCAGCTTCTCGGTATAGAACCCCGAGGGTGGCGGCTCGATCCCGGCAATGCTGGAGGGCAGCGGCAAGGCTTTGGGCTTCTCGCCCACCACAGGTGGCGGCAAATTCTGTGACTTGCTGGCGCAGCCGCTCACCATCAGCAGCGGCAGCAGCAAGGCGAGCAAGGCGGCGCTTTTCTTGGGCATCGTGGGCATCGGCAATCTCCTGTTGGTTGCGGGCGTGGATCTCACCCTTGCGGAAGGTTTCGCGGGCATCATCCAGAGCGATGCGGTGGCGCTCCGACTCTTGCGCTGCGTGGGTGGCGTTGAGCTTGGCCACGGCGGCATCCATCTGCGCGCCCTGGTAGAACCAGGCGGCAGCAGCGGCCACCGCCGCAGCGATCAGGTGGGTGATGAGGGTGAGGTTCATATGCCAGCTCCGCACTTCTTGGTTTCGTCGGCGCGGCGGTTGGCCAGGCCCTGCACGAACGTGAAAACCTTCTTGCCGGTCTTGGGGTCGATGTAGCTGGTGAAACTCCACACCACAGTGCCGTCATCCCCCCGGCTGATCCGCTGGCAACCGCGCTCCCACTCGCCACGGTTCCATGCGGCCATAGCTCCACTTCCGCAGGTGGCGCTGGCGCCAAAGTTCCATGCGTGGCTGCTGGCCATATCGAGGACGCTGGGCGGTGGCAGGCGTTTGAAGCAGGCCAGCACCGCACGCTGCACACGCTCCAGGGCGTTGGATTCCTCCACTACGCACTGTTCCTCTGTCCAGCGCTCGCCCACGATGATGGGGGTGCTGGTGACGTGGCGGGTGAGCCCGTTGCAGACGGTGGGGATGCCGCCCGCCAGCTTGTCGGGGTAGACCACCAGCACCCTGGCCTTGCCGCTTTCCCATTTCTGCAGGTGTTCGATCAGCTGCGGCGACAAAAGGGTGACAAAGCCGCCCAGGGCGGCCACCCAGATCACTTTGGGTTGGATTCTCTTTTCGCTCATAGCGCTGGCCTCGCCAGAATGATGATGCCCACCCAGTAATGCGCCGGTGGCTCGTGTTCCGGGTGAGGGACGATCCTCACTTGGGCTTCCACTACCTTGCCGTCAGGGCGCCGGAAAAAAACCAGACTCTCAAAAGACCGGTGCTGCAGCGTCGCTTCAGTGAACCCAGCCTTGTATCCAGGGTTCAGGGCCGCTGTAGCGAAGCGTTGGTACCCGAAGCCAAGCAACTCGTCGCGCCCACACCCCACGAGCCGCGCATAGGCCGTGTTGACGTTCAGATTTCCGCCGTCATCCCCACAGATAAAGCGGGGCGTAGGGTCCAACTCCATCTCCCCGTGCACCATCGCGCTTATGGTGCCTAGTACGTGGTTCTGATCGTTAAGTGTCTTGGAGTGCTCTTCCAGTAGACCCACCGTTTTGGCGCCTTGGCCCACGACGGACTCCAGCAGCACTGACATGGCGTCCATGCGCGACGGCAGCTCTTCAAGCGTTGTGCGCCGCGCCCTACGCGCTGCCATCCGAGTTGAGATCCACTTGTATCGCTTCTGCGCCCCCAAAGCAGCGCCACCCAAACCACCGGCGGCGGCGATGATGATTTGCGTGAGGTCGATGGACTGCAATGCGGCGCGGAGTTTTTCGATCATTTCTGCCCCCGCCGCGCCATGGCGCCGATGGTTTCGTTCTTCATGTCTTCATGCCGTAACGGCAACCTCTTGCTTTTTCGTGGTGGCATTGACCTGTCGCTGTGCTGTCATCGCCACCACAGACAAAGGCTCAGTCCGCGCGCTGATCTCTCTCAGCATCGTGACCACGGACACATCGAGCGTGAAATCACGCAGGCCCACTCGCACCATGGCGTTGCTGCTGACGTTGATCGTGGCACCAGCTTCTGCGCGCACCTGCATGCGTGCTGTGCAGCCCGTCAGGTCGATAGGCACGCCTGTGGCCTTGACGCTCCACCGAAGGCGCTTGCGAAAGGTGGCGCCCTGGTAGATCGTGAATTTGAGTTTGGCCGGCTTGGTCATGGCGATGCAGTTTTCCCCTTATCAGGCTCGGCGTCGAACCTGACCGGGGGGAAGCACTACAGCGTGGCGCGGGCCTTCTCAGTTTCCTCTCGCATCTGCTGGCGCATGGCTCGCGGCGCGGTATCCGCAATCCGTTGATCCTTGGTCTTGGACATTTCGCGCACCCGCTTGAGCACAGCAGGCATGCTGACCACGATGCGCTGCTCGGGGTTCTTGCGGTTCCATTCCTCCAGGTCCGCGCGGGCCTCTGCCACGATGCTCTGGTCCTTCTCAAAAATGCCCCGAGCCCACTTCGCGCGGATCTCTTGGGCCTTCATGTTGTAGAAGTTCTTGGCCTGCTGGTTGATGAAATTCGACTCCTGCACCTTGGCCACGCTGGCCGGCTGGAAGCCAATGAACTTCATTGCCGCCTCGGCCGGGCTGGTGTCCAGCACCTTGTAGCCCTTGTCGTCGCGGTACATGCCAGTGGAGGCCATGTCATAGCCCTTGGCCCAGTTACGTGCAGCGGCAGGTGCCATCTGCAGCAGCCCGGCGCCCACGTCGCCGGCGAGAATGGACCGAGCGCCAGAGGCTGCACGCTTGGCCAAGTCGCCCACAGGCCCCACCACCTCCAGCACGTCGCGGGTGTGGTCGGTCTTCTCCTTGAAGATTCCGGTACCGGGCAGAAGATTGCCCATGCCCAAGCGTCCAGAAACGTCCAGCGGCATGCCGGGCAGCCCGGTAATCCCGCGCTCCACAAACCCGGCGCCAGCCTGCCCAAACACGCTTTCAAGCAATTCTTGCTTGGCCTTCTTGCTATTGAAGTTGTAGCCAGCCAGCTGTGCCAAGCCGTCCACCAGGTCCTCTGCATCCTCGGCGAACGGCAGGCCACCCGCACCGCCCATGAGCATGAGCATGCCCAGCGCCAGCAGCACCGCCCTCTTGCCCTCGGGGCCGCCTTGGCTCCACATGCGGCCCAGCAACTCCAGGTATGCCACCGAGTAGGTCTTGAAAGTCATCACCGTGGCGCCCACAGCTCCCCTGCCCCACTTCATCTTGTTTGCCTTGCTATAGGTGAACTGGGTTTCGATCACGGCCTTCTTGGCGAAGACGGCCGGATTGGCCATGCCTTGCGCCTTAGCCACGCGGTACGCGGCAATGAAGGTCATGCGGCGATTCACCTGCTCAGCGGCGCCGAACACCTTGCCCCACGCCAGTGACAGGCGGGTGAGCGCATTACCCGCTGTGGCGCGTGCATCCCCTACGCGCGTGCCATCCCCTGGGCGCAGCGAGCCGGAACCACGGGCCTGCGCCATGAGTTGGTGCACCTCCTGCGGGCTTACGGTGCCTTCTTCCTCGGCGTGCTTGAGTGCTGCAGCCAGGTCAGCCTCGTAGCGGTGAGCCTTGTTGGCCAGATTCTTGGCTGCGCGGCCCAGCTCGGCGGCTGCCTGCTTGGCCCCGCCAAACTGCGACAGCCATGGGAATGTGACGGCGGCCGGCTGGCTCATGTTCACCACCGCCGAAGCGATGGAGCCGCCAAGGTACTGGGCAAACAGCAGCCCACGGATGGCCTGGGCTTCCTCCTGTGGGTTCTTCACGTACTCCGACAGCTGCACTGCGGCGTCTTTCAGTTCGCCCTGCTGCTTGGGAATGGCCGTGACGGCCTCGCCCAACTCGCCCATGTGCAGCCCCGCCGAAGTCTGCCGCGCGTTGCTGTAGATGAAGCTGGCCAGCACCCGGCCCACGTCCTCGCTGTAGCCTGCAATGCCCTGGCGGTGGATCAGGCGGCGCATGGCGCTGCGGTTTGTCTTGGTGCGGCGCAGGTATTCCTGAAAAGCCTGGTCCTGGGCATCGTCCCCGGTGGAGTCCAGGCCCAGCATGTTGCCGAAAAGTTCCAAGGACTCAGGGGTGATGCCGGCCAGCAGCTTGAATTCCTCGTTCGACAGCGTGCCTTGCGACACGGCATCCTGCCCATAGCCCTTGCGCATCTTCATGGCCATGATGTTGGCCTCGCGCTGGGTTTCAAACAGGCCGAAGTATTGGCGCTCTCCGTTGGCATCCACCACATCCACGGTGTATTTGCCGAAGCGTGACAGCGGCGCATAGCCCTGCTCTTGCAGCTCCTGCACCTTGGCTGCCCGGTCCAGCATGCCGCTGGAAAGCTGGCCCAACTCTCCTGCCCGCTCTGGGTTTTCTTTTGCCAGCATCTGCAGGTGGTCGCGCAGAATCTGTGCCGCGTCCTGGGCATCGGCCGCGTCCATCACCATGTCGCGCAGGTCGGCCACATCCTTGCCACCGTAGCGCAGCATGTCCGAGCGGGCCATGGTGTCTAGGCTGCGGTCGGTGGCCGCGCGGAACTCCTTGTAGAGCGCCACCTGGTCATCGGTCAGCTTGAACATGGATTTCAGCTCTGCCGGCGTCCACACAATGCCCGCCTTGAGCATTTGCGACTCGTAGCGGCTTTCCACCAGCTTCTCGTACTGCTCCAGTGGCAGACCCTGCCAGGCGCGCAGCATGCCCGCACTGATCTTGTCTTGGCGCAGCAGGCGGCGGGCTTTTTCCTCGGCGGTCAGCTTCTCGGCGGCTGCCGCCAGGTCATCCACGCGCACGGGCTTGCCTGCCTCGTCGCGGGTCCACACCAGCGTGCCCTCAAACACCGGCTTGGCCACGGCCGCATTGTCGGCAGCCGTGATGGGCCGCTTGGCAATGTCGCGCCAGGTTTCCAGCTTGGGCAGAAGGCGTGGCGCTTGCTCGGCCGCGTCGGTGGCGTAGTAGCTCACGTCATCCACAAAGCCCTGGGCAGCCTCAAACACCCGCTTGAATGCAGGGGAGCGCTCGGCCAGGTTGTACATGGTGCCCACTGTCTTGTGCCACCACGACAGCTTGCCTGGGGCAGTGAACGTGCGGTTCAGCTCGTCGCGGGCCTTGCTGGCTAGGTCGGCCATGCCGGCGCGGCTGAAATTGATGCGGTCATCCTCGGGGTCGAAGTTGCCGTTATTGCTGATGGCGCTCTTGATTTGCTCGGGCGACAAGGGGATCGCCTCGGTAACGATCTTGTCCATGCCGCGCTGCCCAGTCCCGACTTCGCGGGCGATTGGAGTCGGCCCGCCCATGCCGGTGTCGAGCGTCCACCCGAAGACGCCATCGAACCCTTCCTCCTTGATCGCGGCCAAGTCCGCCGCGGTCAGCTTGGCCGAGTCCGTCAGCGGCATCCACTTCGGCCGCTGGATTGACAGGTACACCGGGGACACGTTCGCACCTTCGCGCGGCGCTCCGAAGCCTTCGGCGTAAACGCTGGCTGCTCCAGGGTCTGCGGTGAAGTAGTTGGCTCGGTCGGATGCGAAGGCGCTCAGGTCGGAGTTCGTCCCGTGATACACCACCAGCGGATTGCCTTCGGCATCCACCACTTTGCTGCCCTTAAACCAGCGCTTGAACGCCTCGGTCTGGGTCTGGTCGCCGGGTGTTCGGCTGAACATGGGTGCGTCAGAACCATCTGACGCGGCGGGCTCATTCGGGATTACCGTATCAAGATCGTCTGTTACATAGGCTGACCTTATTTTACGCAAGGCATCTTCAAATGTATCGCGGCCATGCCCGTCATCAGGTGCGATATTGATGTCAATTTCTCCAAAATGAACACCTCTGTTAACATTTGAATGGTCTGAGATTCTTGCCTTTATTACTGCGTTCTTTGGATACCCTTCGCCATCAAGGCCAAAATGCTT
This sequence comes from Acidovorax sp. IB03, assembly GCF_016406015.1. Lineage (NCBI taxonomy): Bacteria > Pseudomonadati > Pseudomonadota > Betaproteobacteria > Burkholderiales > Comamonadaceae > Acidovorax > Acidovorax sp. IB03. The sequence continues at coordinate 98,233 of NZ_JAEFCH010000003.1, forward strand.
TTTTAGGGTGACGTATTTATCCCCGCGCCCCACTACTGTCCACCCCTGTGATTCAGCCATTTCTGCGAATGCCAGAGACTTTGCGGTTATGTCTGTTGACTCGTCAACATCACCTATTCCGCCGTGTTTTTCAAACGCGGCTTGGGCGTCGAACATAGCGCCCGGTGTTGAGTCATCGGCAGAGCGCCCGCCTTGGTTGCCGACGACATCATTGTTCGTCATGGCCTCATTTGTACCACGGCTGAATGCCGCCATCGCCCTCTCCAGCGACTGCGCTCCCGTCTCCTTGCTGCGCGTGACAAAGCCACGGGCGGGCAGGATGTAGGCTTGGATGATGTCGGCGTCCGTCAGGGCCAGGCGCTTGAAACCCGGCACGTTGGTGCGAAGCCAGTTGCGAATCGCGGCAATGGCGCGCTGCACGAAACCGATTTCAGGCGTGCTCTGCGCCATTTCGGCCAGCACTTCCTCTGCAGCCGATAGCCGGTCCCTTTCGCTCATGGCCGCCCAGGTGTCGGCATCGCTCAGGCCCTTGGCCACCATGCCGTACTCGCGGGCCTTGGCCAGCACGTCACGGCGGCGCATGGTTCCGATCTGCTGCAGGATGGGCTTGAGGCCATCCCCGAAGGCACCGCGCAATCCATAGTGGCCCAGCACCTCATGGAACAGCACCTCGGCAATCTGCTGCGGGCCTTTCAACTCGTCAGACAGCAGGTAAACCTTGCCCTTGTAGATGAAGCCGCGCGGCTCCCCTGTGGCGCCTTGGCTCTTGAGCAATGCGTCGTAGTCGCGGACTGCTTGCGGGATCTGGGCGTCCTGCATATTGCGGGCCACGATGATTTCCGGGGCGCGGGTCCACTTGGCCTTGAGGCCGTCAATCAGCTGCTGCGTAGCTACCAGACGGGCATCGCTGATGCTGCGCTGGGCATTGCGGGCGTCTGGAGAAACTGGGTTGGCTGCGTTGAACATCGCCACCGCTTCCTCAGCGGAAAGTCCTTGCCCACGGGAAAATGCCGCACCATCGCTGGTTGCCGTTTTTGCAGCCATGCTCTTGGCTTCTTCGGCCATGCTGGGCAGCGCATACAGAGCCTGCTTGTCCATCAAAAGATCAAGCACTTTTACAGCGCTGGCTGCGTCGTCAACATTTGCCACCATGGCGTTGGCACTGGAAACAAAGTCCCCTGCCACGGCGATCAGGTTCTTGTCCAAGAAATAGCGGGCGCCCTGGGCCTTGGACTTTGGAACGCGCACCTGCACGCCGTCGCCGCGTGGCAACACACGCACCTGGCCATCGCGCGTTGAAATGCCGAACCTGCCAATGTCCTTATTTGTGCTCTGCTGCAGGAACTTGAGTGCGTCTGCACCGCTGCGCAGGCGGTAGTCGCCCTGGGTGTTCTTGCTGAAATCAAACAGCTTGGGCAGCAGAATGCCCTGCTCAATCACGCCGTCAGCCTTGGTGAAGCTGATGATGGTGCCGCGCGCACCCTTGATCTCACCGTAGGCAGCCAGCAGGTTGCCGGTCACGATCTTTGCGGTTTCTCGCTGGTTGGCCGGCTGCTCCTTGAACAGCGTTTCGATGCGGAAGGCAGGGGCGATGCTGGAAACTTCGATCTTCTTGAACTGGGTGGCAGGCACCGTGATGCTGCGCAGTGCACCATTCACCGCCAGGGTGATCTGGAACTTGCTCAGACTGAAAGGGTTGCCAGTCGTCTTGTGCGTGTTGCGCACGTTGGTGATGACGGCGTTGTAGGGTTCACTGTTGATTTCAACACGGAAGGTCTTGCCGATGGCGTGATTACGCAAGAACTCCATGCCCGCCCCAACACCCTGCGCACCAGACAGGTCGCGCACCGTGAGCTGCCCCACCTGCGTGCCGTTGGCCATGAACGCCTGTGCCTGCGCCATCATCCGGGCGGCGCCATCCTCACCAAAGAGCGGTTTCAAGAAAGCCGCGTACTCGTCCAGATCAAATGCCGCGCCCTGCCCCACCTTTTTGGCCAGCGCTGCATTCGTCTGCTCAACATAGGTCTGCAACAGCCCATTGAGCAGATCCCGCGCATGCTCTTCCCCGGTTTTGCCTTGCAAGCTCTCGGCAATGGCCGCCTGAATTTCTTCGGGCTTCATGGCCATGCCCTGCGCCTTGATCGAGTATTCACCGTACACGGCGTCCTCGCCAAAGGGCGTGGTCTTGTTGGGGCCATCAAACAGGATTTCAGTGCGCACTTCCTTGGCATCGAAGTCGAAGGTGCGCGGCTCCAGATCGTTCTGGTTGGTCTTGTTCAGGTACTCAATCAGCGCATCGTATTGCGCCTCCACATCCTCATAGAAGGCGCGCTGCACCTCGATGGGCTGCAGAGCCAGGCGCCCAGTGGCTTTGCGGGCAATGTCGTCCGTGACCCGCTCGCCATCGGCCGAGATCAGGTCATCCACACCCAACTGGCGGGCCAGCTCAATGTTGTCCGCAAGATACTGGTTGACGATCTGGTCACCGTACTTGTTCAGAATATCAGCAGTCTTGACCGAAGTAGCCGACTCGGTGTTGCTGGAAGTGTTGGCGTTCAGCGACTTCATCTTGCGCGACAGCACCGCCGTAGGTCGCTTCTCGGTCGGAAGGTCAACGCTCAGGATGGTGTACTTGGGCAGTCGCACCTGGCCGGTGCGGTGCACACGGCCCAGCATCTGCATGAAGATATTGATGTCACCAGCAGCCTGCGCCACGATCATGTGGCGCTGTCGCTGATCGGCAAACTTCTCCGATGCGTGCAGGCTGATACCTGTGGAACCCGCCACGTTGAGAATCAGCGCATCGAGCTCGCCACCGTTGAAACGGCGCGTCGATGCCACCTTGTCGCGCTGCTCGGTCAGATCAATGGCTGACAGCACCGGCTTGCGCGGGTTGCTGTAGTCCACTGCCAGGTCGCGCCCGGTGATTTCCGCCACCGAGAACCCGGCGCGCGCAATCTCAGCACGCATCCAGTCGATGGGCGACACCGGAATGTCGATGGCCAAGCGGTCAATGACCTCTTGCGCATGGTCGTAGGCCTTTCGTGTGATGGGGTCCAGCTGCGAGAGCGGGATGTTCTGCTTGGACTTGTCACCGGTGGGCAGCACCACATTGATGACCCGACTGCGCTCCAGGGCGCGCGACAACACGGTGCGGTAGTCAAACGCGCCCAGGCTATCGCCTTGGTTGATGTTGTTCTGCGCGGCGTATTCAGACAGGAACGAACCCATCGTGTTTTCCACTGCAATGATGGGCTTTTCACCGCGCTTGAGCGAGGCAATGGCCTCGTCAGCGGCCGTCTGGGCTTTCAGGCCCAGCAGCATCTGGCGCACGAAGTTGTGCACAACGCTGGAAAACTCGGTGTGCTGCACGCCAGCGGAAACCTGGTTGCCCGCGTTGTCCTGCACCTTGGAGCCTTCGGCCTTCAAGGCCTTGTCCATGGACTTCACAAACACGGAGTGAAACATTTTGTCGGCCGACACGATGGCGCGCAGGGCCTCGGTTGCCTCATCGCTCAGGCGCTCGTGCAGCTGGCGATTCGCGGTGTCGAAGGTCGATGCAATTGAAACACCGTCATAGGATCGCTCGCGGCGGAACATTTGCCCGGCCTTGACCAGGTTGTTGGAAACCACCGTTTGCAGAGGAAGGCCGCCAGCGGCCATGGCATCGGCAAGGCCCTCCGAGTCGGCAGCTGCATCGCCAATGTCGGTCTTGAAGTACAGCGGCATGTTGTCTGGCCGCTTGGCGTAGGTGGCGCTCAGGTACGTGACGCCGCGCGCCTCCTTGAGCACCGAAATCATGAAGTCGCCCGTGCCAGAGTCGCCTGCCGCGTTGTGCGATTCGTCCAGGACGAACACCGCATTGGGGGCCAAGGCCATCAGTGCCTGCCGCTGCAGGTTGGCCGTGTTGATCTGGGAATAGGTCATGAACAGGGCGTTACGGCCCTGCGGCAAGGCCGCGTTGTCCACAATGGACTGTATGGCGGCCCGGTGGGTTGATGGCTTGTTGGCAAACAGCTTCTCACCATCGGCGCCAGAAACCCACTCCGTTGAATTCAGAATGAAGGGTGCAACGTCATGGGTTCCAATATCGGCCAGATCGCCGTACATATCGGTGAACAGGCTCGGCTTAACGCTCACAAACACAGGTGTCATGCCATTGCGGGCCGCCCAGCGGATGATGGACGCGGCCTGGCGCCCCTTGCCGATACCGGTCTGGTCGGCAATCACCACCGCCTTGTTCTGTTTGATCTGGTAGATTGCAGTGGCCACGGAGTCCACCTGTAAGCCCATCAGCGCGTTGTGCAGCGCCTCGGTGGATTCGTAGCCCAGCTCCTTGCGGGCGAACTCGTCAATGTCGCCTACTGCATCTTCCAGGCGGTTGAGCGCATCCTGCGTGGGCTGCGCCATGTTCGATGGGATAAGCACGCCCTCGTCCTTGCGGGCGCTGCGTGGCACATAGGGGGTCTGGAACTCATTACCAGCGGCGGCTGGCGCTGCAGCTACGGCAGTTGTTCCAGCAGGCTTTGCAGGTCGGTTTGTTGGTGCGTCTGCACCTGGCCGGGCTTCGACCAGTCCAGGCGGGACAAAAGACTGGCCATTGAGTCGCTGCTCGTCAGGGATATGCCCCACTGGGTCTGTGGTTGCTCCTGTGCGATTTGCGACAGTTCCGGCGCCTGCTCCTGGGACATTTCCAGCACCGTCCGCGCCAGCTCGGGCGACTGGTCCACCAGTTCCTGCAGCTTCTGCGCCAGCTGCATTAGGTACACCTGCCTGTCGGGCTTGGCTGTCGCTGGCACGGCCAGCAGCATCGCCTGCCCCTCGGACAGGTCGCCGGCCGGAACCCAGAATTTGATTGAACTGTTCATAGACTTGATCCCAATTGTCTGCTCGCTGGATGGTTCCTGCAACCGGAGAAAGTTTGGACGACTTCTCGCGGCCATTGATGACGATCACCCGCACGGGCCAGCCTGCACCCTGGCGGGCGTAAAGATCGCCCTCCACCTCGAAGTGCCCGACCACGTTGTAGTGCGAGTACAGCCAGTTGAAGAAAATGCGGTCGTCCGTGCTCAGGCCGCCGGGCGCCTTGTTGGCCCCAAGGATCAGTACGGCGCGGCCGTCATCCTTCATGGTGGCCAGAGCGTGCGCAGCAATCAGGTGGTCAATCTGGCCGATGTTGTAGCCGTCCACTTTCACCTTGACGGGTTTGCCATCCTCGCCCTTGACGGAGCCGAACGGAGGATTGGTAATGACTGCATCGACCGGCCCCTTGCCGTCGCGCATGGGGCCAATGGCGGCATCCTTTTGCGTCGGGTTGAATCCCTGCTCTTTCAGCAGCGACACGCGAAGGTCGTTCAACTCGTTGACCACCGCATTCTTGGGATCCGTGCCAATCAGCAGCATCCCGGTCCCCCCCGTAGGCTCGTGCACGCGGGTCTGCGGGTTGATGCCGGCCAGCTTCGATGCCAGGTAAGCCAGCGGCGCGGGCGTGCTGTACGCCTGGTTGGCCACGCTGGTGCTGGTGCGAATGTTCAGGCTGGGCTGGCTTTCGTACAAGCGCAACAGCGCGTCGAACGTGGCCTTGTCGCTCTCGCCCTTAGCCACAATGTCCCGCGCGGCCATGGCGATGGCGGTTTCCAGTTCTTCCTGCGCCTGCTTCATGCGCGCCGGGTCAGCGGGCTTGCCGTCAAAGGATTCCACCAGCTTTTTAAGGGCTGGGTTATCCTTTGGCATGTTGCCGGCGCGGATAGCCTGGTACAGCGATTCCGTCAGGGTGCTGCTACGGGTCTGCATGTCGGCTGGCGCAGGCTCGTCTGCCGCCTGCAATTCCTCCAGCGACTCAAACCCGGCCACTTCCTTCTTGGCCGTCACGCCCTTGTCCTTGTGGCGCCCGGCCACGGCGATGTATGCGCCCTGCAGGGTTTCAAAGGGGATGGCATCGGCGGTTTCCTGGTCGATGCCCTGCGCAATGAAGTCGCGCACGTAGGCCACGGCCTTCTGGAACGTCACGGCGCCCAGCTCGATGGCGCCGTCGAACAACTCGATGACGATGGGCAGCAGTTTTTGTTCTTCCTCTGGCGTCCAGTTCATCCGCGTGTTCTTGGATGCCAGGGCGGCCAGCTTGCCCAGGGCGCCAAGCATCTTTGCCTTGGCGGCCTTCTCGCGCTCGGTCAGTGCGTCGGCCTTAGCGCGGGTTTTGTCTGCGTTGGGCTTCTTCTTTGGGGCCGCAGCGGTAGCTGGTGCTGGTGCTGCACCAATCAACTCCTGCAGCGCTTTCTCCGTCTTGAAGAACGTGATGTGCTCAGCGAACGGCGCCATGTCCTTCTGCTCAATGGCCTTGATCGCGGCGTCCTCGGCATCGAAGCGCGTGCGGCGCATGGTCTGCAGCGTGAACTCTGCACCCTTGAGCTGCGTCTGCGCGTGCTTCTTCTCGTCCAGGCTCATGCCGTCCGCCGTTGCCGCGTTGCGCAGTCGGGTAATGCGCGCTTTCTGGGCTTGCATGTCCGCGTCCAGTGCCTCTGCGATGGCCGGGGGCACGTTCACTACACCGGGAGACGGTGCAGGCGCTGCAGCGGAAACTTGCTGTTTATAGGCGGAATCAACCGCCTTGCGCACTGCCTCGGAAAGCTCTACCCATTTCAAACCTGAAAGCGCGCGTGCTTGATCGGCGTCTGCATAGCCTGCTGCGCGCAGCATTTCGCGGCGCTCCGTTGGCATGAATACATCCCATCTCGCTTGTGCGCTTGGGACTGCGGTGGAGATAGGTGCGGGCGGGACAACTGGCGTGTTGGCGCTGCTCGGCCCATTTTTCAGGTTTGGACGGCGCTCAACATCTGCTTTGTTCTCGTAGGACTGCATTTCTGCGTCCAATTCATCTACCTGGCCATCCATCAGCCGCTCAGCCCAGCGCTGGCGGTACTCGGCGGTGATGCCTCGGTTTTTCAGCACACGCTCGATGACCTTGGCCTTGGGCTCGTCGCCAGCGAACTGCAGTGCCTGGTTGATAGCCTCTGCCGAATCAATGTCACCGTCCACCGCCTTGAGGATGGCCGGGAAATCACGCTCGGCAATGGCTTTGCGGAGCTGGTCGCGCTTCTCGCGTGTGCGAGCGTTCTGCACTGGGCCCCGGTTGGCCAGTTGGTCATTCACCTGTTTCAGCTGCTCGTCAAGCGACAGTTCTGCAACTTGATTTGCTTCTGTTTTGATAGCGCCTTGCGCAGTATTCACGCTGGCACCCATCGCATCGGCCAGCTTGCGCTGAATGTCTGCACTCAGGTCAGCCCATGCCGCTCGCGGCACGTTCTTGCGCTGCATGGGGTTCAGCCCATCGGTGCGGGCTGCAACGGCCTGGCGTTCGGCCGTGGTCATGCGCTGCCAGCGCTCCTGGGCGCCGGTCAGTTGCTCGGCCGTTGCGCGCGGCGCCTTGCCTTGCGCGTCCAAAATTCGTCCGCGCTCTCCCATGGCGTCAAGCTCCTGCTTGCGCTTCTCGATGGCTGATGGTCGGAGGCTTGCGATGACGCCACCATTGTTTGTCTTGCCCGTGGAAATCTCACGCTCCAAGCGGGCTCGCCTTATCTGATCTGGCGTTTGCGCCTTGCCTTGCGTGCCGCCCGCTGGCGCTGCTTGCGCTCCAAGGTTCTGAGGCGTGGTGGTGCCATTGGTCAGCCCTTTGGTTGGTTGTGCTGCGCCTGCTTGCGTTGGTTGCGTTGCTGTTTGCTGGGCTTGATCGGCTTGAGGGACATTCGCGGCTCCTTCGGTGGTTATTTTGGCGGCGCTCACTTCCGCGCCTCCGTTGCTTGACTTGTAATAGGCCTCAATCTCTGACCCCGACATCCCATGCCGGCCTTTAAGTGCCACCTGGAACTCTCGCAGCGTCATGCGCGGCGCCTGCGAGTAAACCCACTTGCGATGCGCAGGCCATGTGACCTGCGTTGGCACGCCGGCCGCCTCTGCCTCTTGCGCGCCCAATGCCCCGGCCTCGATCTCGGCGGCCTTGCGCGCATCAAACTCGGCCGCTTTGCGAGTGCTTTTTGGCCGATTCAGCCCAGCGGCTTCCACGGCGGGGGCGGCGGCGGGTCCGGGTACAGGGGCGGCAGCGGGTGCTGGCGCTTGGGCAACTTGGGCATTGGCGGACTCCTGCTTCTGCTGGCGCACGCGCACCAGCGCATCGCGCAGGTTGGTGGGGGCGCTCAGTGCCTGGTTGCTGTCTCCACGTCCACCAGCCCGTGCAATGCCAGCTTCTGTAGCGCCTGCACCACTCCCGGTGGCGGCTCCAGTTCCGGCCCCACCAGGGCCGCTTGCGCCAGAAACTGCAGCTGCTGCGCTTCCGGCTCCGTCAGCACCCACTGTTCCACCCACGCCTGGTACTGGTGCATCAGGGGCAGCTTGTTGGATGGCTCCTGCATTTACTTGGCCGGTTTGGCTGGCCGCGCCTTCTCCAGCACCTTCGCGCGGGCCTGCGGGCTCATTCGCTTGAGCGCCAGCATTGCCTGCAGCACTGCCTTGCGGGCTTGAGGGTTGGCGGGTAGTGGCAATGGCATCTTGAATGTCCTCGTCGGTAGCGCCCAGGGCGCGCAAGAAATCTTCTTCGCTGGCGTTGCTGGCCGCGTCGAAGTCGGGAATGTCGTCGTCGTTTTCAAAGTAACGGCTGACCACGGGGTCAGAATCGTGGCTCGCAAAAAACTGCTCATAGGCGGCCCGGTCGCGCGCATCGGCTTCTTCCAGGCTGATTTGAGGGGGAGCCTGCTCGGGGGCGGGCTGCATGGCATCGGACAGGCCGGTATCAATGGCCGTCAGGGCTGCGCTGGAGAGCGCCCCACCCTGCTCGGCCGCCAGGGCCACCTGCTCACGCACGGGGTTGACCGCGCGCGGCTCCACATCGGTCACATCGCCCACGTAGCCGGGGGCTTGGTAGGCTGGCGTGCGGGCGGTACCGTCGCCGGCAACCTGGATAACGCCACGGTCAGGGCCAGCCAGCGCCAAGGTGGGCCCGGCAACGGGTGCGGGAACGGGGGCCGGCTGGTTGGGCGGCGGGGTCTGTTCTGGCGTGGGCTGCGAGAAGCCTGCCACACCAGCGGCACCGCCACCCATAGCCATGCCCGCCAGCGTTCCCATCACGGCGGCATCGCTCACGCCTTCGTGCCAAGGCTTGTTGAGTGCCAGGTTCTGCAACACCTGTTCCGACACAGACTGTGGCAGTTCTTCCAGCCAGCCCTCGGCAATGGCACCTTCCACAACTTGGCGGGGGATGCTTTTGGCAGACGGCGCGCCAGCGGCGCGTGCGGCGCCCTGGGCAAACATCGTGTCAACGTCACCAATGCCCAGGCGCTGCGCAACCTTGCCGCCAGCAAAGCCAAATGCGCTGGTGGCGGCGCCCGTGGCCGCAGCCAGGCCCGACTGGGTGGGGGTAAGTAATCCATCCGGTGTTTCCTGGCGGATTGCCTCGGCCGCTGAGCCTGCGCCGACAACACCCTCACCAATCGCACCGGCCGCAGCTGCACCGACCCTTGGGGCGGCTGCCAGCAAGGCGCGCGCAGGCACCGCGCCGGCGCCCATCAGCGGTACGGATTCGGCCACGGCATTGGCAACTAGGGAAGGATTCGACAGGGCCACGCCTGCTTTGTCCAGCACACCATCGGCCTGCTGGAACTGCTTTTGCTTGTTCTGCAGATCGTCAGATTGCAGGCTCGAAAGGTATTCCTTGGCTTGCTTTGGCCGGAACCCGAAGGCGCCACCCTCGTTTTCCAGGAACTTGCCTACGCGCCCACCCGCGGGAATGTCGGCAATACCGACCGCCGCCTCTGGCACGGAAACCACGCCCTTGGCCACGGACAGACCAAGATCCCCCGCCTTGCGCAACAAACCTGCTGGCTCCGGTGCTGGCGTGAAATCATCCCAGTTCGTACCAGAATCCACCGTGGCGGGTTTGATGGGGGCGCCCTTGTCATCGACCGGCGTAAAGTCGTTCCAGTTGGTTTGGCTCATACCCGCGAGTGTTCCGGGTGGCGGGCGCAGCCACAAACCAGACGGGGGGGCGATGTGCAGATTGCACTTCTTGTGGCTGGTGATAGAGTGAGTGGGTAAGGGGGTTTTACATGAAGGTATCCAAGTTATTGATCTATGGAGCACTGCTTGCGGCAGCTTCTCAAAGCTCGTTTGCCCAGGTTTTCCGGTGCGATGCTGGGGGTGGCAAAGTCACATTCTCTGACCAGCCTTGCGCAGATGGATCTGCCGGGAAGCAGGTGCAGCGCAAGCGAACCGAGCAGGAAATCATGGATGACCAAATGCGTGCGGACATGGCCAATGAACGCAAGTACCGTGCACGCGCTGCAGAGCAAGGGCAGTTGGCCAGCGATAGGCAAGAAACCCTTATGCGGATGAACCAGCCCGCACCTGCGCCTGCGCCACTTGCGGCAAGCCAGGGATGCAAAGATGCCCAAAAGGACTACGATTTCGTGGCTTCCATACGCACGGGTTCTGATGCTGACCGCAGAATCAGGACCAATGCAGCCATCACCAAAGTGAATGCAGCCTGCGGTTCAAACACACCCCTGCAACAAGAACCAAAGAAGGTCATCATTCATAACCATGCGCCTGTAGGTGGACCAGTTACCTGCAATGGCAACTGGTGCACGGACTCACAAGGTAACGTGAGCCCGCGCATGCGATAGCAACCATTTGAGCAGCATCACGCTGGTACCGGGACACCGTTTCTGACGACATACGCCTTTCCATCCTTCCCATTAAGGCGGGTGCCATCCGGGTATGGGGCAGAATTTCGGTTGGCCCCGGTGTCCACACGCTCTGCCTGCCCGGTGGCCTTGTTGTAGCGGATCACGCTGCCCTCAGTGGTTGACCCATCGGCGTTCTTGGTGGCTGGCGTGACTTGGATTCCCCACTCGCTGGGTTGCTCCTTGCCCTGGATCTCGCGCAGCTGCCGCGCCAACTCGGAACGTTTGGCCGGGTCTTTCTCCGCTTCGTAGCGGGTTTGCAGATTCTCCACCCGCTGCAGGGCGCGGGTCTGGAACCCTGCGGCCGTGCGCTTCAAACCCATTTCTTCACCCGCCAGCGCCGTGCGCCCGGCTTCTCGCGCTGTGGCGCCCTGCTCCTGCATACTGGTGCGCATGGTGGCGCCGTCTTGCTGCATCCCTTCGCGCTGGATACCCGCGTTCTCGCGCATGGCAGTCTGGTCCATGCCGGGTTGGGCCTGCTGCAAGGCGGCATCGGTTTGCAGCGCCGCCTGGTAGGCCGCCACATCGGGCGGCACATAGCCGCGTCCGCCGCGGCTGAAACCGGGTTGGTTGGTGATGCTGCTGGCGCTGACCTCCAGATTGCGCAGGTTGTTGCGCGCGGCCCAGTCGTTGGTGGAGTTGCGCACCACGGGGGCCTGCACGCCGGCTGGCTGCGATCCTGCCGGCTGGAATCCTGCGGGGGTCTGGCGTGCTTGCAGCGCATCGGCGGCTACCATGTTCTGCGCGCTCACAGCGCCGCCGCCCGGGGCCTGGCCGTTCACTGTAATGTCGCCGGAAACATTGGTTCCGGCGTAGCTATTGCCGTTGCGAGTGACGGCGCCGTTTTGTCCTGGTGCTCCAGTAAGGCGCTGGTCATAGGCTGGGTCGTAGCCGACACGCTCTCCAACAAGCCCCTGCTTTTGCGCGTCTGCGACAGACATTCCTACTGGAGAGTTTCGACTGGGTTGCTGCGCTAGTGTGGGCGCTTGCGTCGTACCGGTTGGTGCAGCTGGGCTGGGGTTTTGGGCAGCTGCTGCTGGCACAGGCGCTGGTGCTGGTGCAGTCGCTTCGTTCATACCCAAAAACTGCTTTCCAGCGTCTGCCAGTGCTGGGCCTACTGCCCGCACAGCACCGCCCACAACATCGTCCACCACGGCAGGAACATAGGCCAGGGCTGCGCGCGCAGTCTCCCCGGCTGCGGCCGCGTATCGCCCCTGGTTTGCCAAGTCGCCAATGGCCTTGCCGGATTCATTGAACACCGCACGGGCGCCAGGCATGAACCCTGCCGAAGTAGGCGCAGTTGTGGCAAAAGGTGCCGCGGTACGTGCAGGAGCCTTGTTCTGCACCTGCGATGCAGCCGCGTCTGGTGGCGCTGGCGGCCGGTTCGCTGCCGCCTCCTGCGCGCCTCGCACGTACATGGCCGTCTGGTTGGCCAGGCGCTGCTGTTCCTCATCCTTCACCGTGCCGCCATCGGCAAAGAACTGGTGTGGCGCGAAGCCCTTGTCGGTTGGCGCTTCTTGGCCGGATGCTGGCTGGTGCGTGGCGTTGCGCATCACTGTCAGCACCGCCTCGCCAAGCGCCTGCACCTGCTCGGGTGGCAGCTCAAATTCACCATTGCTCAGGCGAACCGGCGTCTTTTCGCCCTGTTCTTCCATAGCACTGTCATCCACCTCGCCCAGTTCTTCCAGGGCCTCGGGGCCAATGGCCTGGGTGGAGTCAGCGGGCATGATGAAGGTGCCTGGTCGCTTTTCGGTCTGAATGGAATCACTGGTGCCGGTGCCAGGCCCACGGATCAGGCCGCCTGGCTTGAACCCGCGCGGCACCAAGCCGCCATCCTTCAGCCCGAGTTCCTTCTCGCGGCGCTGCATGGCGCTCATGCCCGCGTAGTCGGAGACTGCTTTTCCCTCGGCCGGGGCTGCTGGCTGTGCTGGTTTGGCGCGAGCTGCCACGCGGGCTGCGGCCTCCCGGTTGCGTTCCTGCACCTTGGCGTCTGCCGCCAGCATTTCCTCTGGCGTGCGCTTGCGCATCCCCAGCATGCCAGTGAGTGAATGGACAATGCCGCCATCGGCAAGGTTCTGCACGGGTTTACCCTGTGCGTGTCGTGGTTTGAAGCCGTACATGGCACACCCTTTGAATCGCGTTCGTGCAATTCTTCCGGGGTGGTCCTGTGGCGGCAAACCAGACTGGGGGGCGCTACTATATAGACTGCACTGGCGAGACCGCGCCAGATACGTCGCCGCCGTAGCTGTAGCCCACACTCATGGACGCGCTGCCGCTGATGCCAGCACTGGTGTGCATCATCCCGTATGCAGATGATGTGAGCTGTGCGTACACCTGGGTTCCGGCTTTTGCGGCGTCAAGGCGGGCGTTGTTGACCTGGATCGCTGCGTCGTTGTTGATCCTGGCTGCCTGCAGCGCCACCGAGGTCCCCGCCTCGTACTGCTTCATGTTGGCCGTCCATATCTGAGTGTTCATCTCCGCCTTGGCCTGTATCGCAGCGGTCTCCGCCCGGAACTTGTCCAGCAGCGCACCCGACTGTTTACCTAGCGCCTCGATGCGGGTGCTCTCGGCCGATATGCGGGCTTGGTAACCGCTCCACTCCCCAGCCTTCGCCTGCGCAAGCGCACTGTATCGCGCCACCAGCGCCCGGGACTTCTCGGCCTGGGCGTTTACCCTGGCCGAATATACCTCTGCCTTGGTCTTGTATATCTCGACCTTGGTCGCTTCCGCGTTCACCCCCGCTTTGTACGCTTCAACCTTCGATGTCTCTGCGTTCACCTGTGCGACGAATGCTCGGATCTGTTCTCCTGCTGCACCGATCTTCGCCTGCTCAAGCTGCACCAGCGTATTCGCTGCGCCGACCTGGGCTTTGTATATCTCTACCTGCGCCATGCCCGCCTCGACCTCGGCCTTATATTGCTGCACCAGCGCCTGGTTGACATCCGCCTTGGCCTGTTCGCCCTGGAGCTGCGCTTTGTAGACCTCGACTTTGGCGAGCTGTGCATCGATGATGGTCTTGTAGACGCTGGCGTATGCCTCATAGGCCTGCAGCAGTGCCTTGAACTGATCCAGCGCAGCGTTGTGCACCTGGATCGCGTTGTCGGCCACGAGCTTCGCGGACTCGAAAGTGAGTTGCTCCATCTTGTAGCTGTAGTCGATGAGCTGGCTCTCAAGCTGCATCCCTTGGGCGATGGTCTGCTTGAGGTTCTCCTGCTCCATCTCGGCCTGCTTGATCGCCACATCACGCGACAGGCCGGAGAGCTTGTCGTAGTAGTTCTGCTGGGCTTCGCGCAGTTGCGCAGCCAGAACACCTGGCGGGAGCTGGAAGCCCATGGCCTCCGACGCCCGCATGACCTCTGCCTCGTTGGCCAGCGCCGTCTTCGTCTCGCGGCTGCGGGCGCGGTCCCAGATGGCTTGCTCGACCGCTACCGGGAGGCCGGTACCCCCTTCGAGGCGCAGAGTAAGGCTGGACTTGATCCCATCCAGCAGGGCGGATGCGTACTCAGCGCCCCTGGTGTAGCTGTACGGCGTCGGTGCAAGCAGTGACAGCGTAGGTACATCGCCCAGGCCGTCCAGCCAATCCTCCCGCAGGTCTATGGAAGGGGTCGTAATCGTGGAAAGCCCAAGGTACGTCGGGGCGGTGGGGGTAGCGATTGTTGGCGCGTTCGGGACGGCCACCTCCCCGATGGTTGGGATCGCAGGGATGGCACCGTAGCTGACGGTGACGCGCTCTGGCATCACAAGCTCGTCCATCGTGTCAGTGAACTCGGGCAGCTCGATCTCCGGGATGTCTTCCGTGAGCGGGTTCGGCGTGGTCCCCAAGTTCGCCTCGTTGAACTCGATGGCTGGCATATCCGGCGCATCAGGCAGTGCGTCGAGTGTGATTTCTCCGGGCGTCACCCACTCCACCGACACAGTGGGCGCGGTGTAGAAGGCGTTGGCGAGTTTGTCGGTGAATGTCGTCAACTTGCTCTCCGCCGCCGACGCATAGGTCTGCGCCAGGCTGAAAGTCGAGTTGACAAGTTCTGCTGCGGATGCCATGACTAAATCCTCCGGGTGGTCGATGGGTATGACAGTACCTCGATGCGGTCGAGGGCAAAGTCGTCGCCGTCTGGGTTCTGGAACGTGAATGCGAGATAGTTTTCGCGGATGCCCCGCCCAGTGACGGCGCGGGACACGCCGGATGGCCGCACTGGGAACAGGTAGGAGAAGGACATGTCTGCCGTCGGGCAGTGCACCGTGAGCTTGCCGGTGCCGGTACCACGCATGGCGAAGTACACCGCAGCGACGAACTTCTTCAGGGTGCTCCCCCAGTGCTTTGTGCCGGTGGTCACCGTGGCGACGATGGGGCGCCCTGCGTCAGTGCTGCCGCCCAGCGCATAGAGCCCGGTCGCGTCGCCCGCATGACAAGGCGCGATGGACTGGAATGCCCAGTCGTACTCCGTGACGGCGCCCGTGAGGGTGTTCATTACGATGGTGTTGCTCATGACGTCATACCGAGTAAAGTTTGACTTCTCTGTCGTAGGGGTCTGATGGTTTCTCCATGCCATCCTTGGCCGGAAGATCGTCAGTCCACATATACAGTTCGCCGTCCCGCATCTCGATGCGGAACTTCTTGTTTGCAATGTCGTCGCCGAGTTGTGGCATGTAGAACCACATTGGCCTCGGTTCGCCAAGCGGCGGCTGGGAGCCGCCCTCTGGGGCGTCACACTTGGTTTCGGAGAGCAGCCATAGCGCGTCAGGGAAGTCCGATAACTTGAAGCTCCTGGCGTACAGCATGCCCTTGGTCATCTTCCGTGTCGGTATCTCCTCACCATCGGCCGTGATGTAAGAGAACTCGACCCCCGTCTTGCTCCAGATGGTTTTCTTCGGGTCCGGGTCGTCGTTGATCCACCTGTCTTGGCTTACGAGATGTGGGTTGACGCCTTGGTGTACCGGGATATTCTTGAGTTGTGAGATGACCCGCTCATCCGGTAGGATTTTGGGTGGTAGCCAGAAGACCATTGGGCGCTCGTCTGCGAGGGGGGAGGGCCAGTAGTAAGGGTTGATCCGCTTGAAATCCTCGAATTCGTAAGGTTTCCGGATGCTCGTATCTTCTGCGAGCAGCTTGGACACCGTCGTTTCGCCCCACTTGGCCTCGAAGAATATCTTCGCACGGTACGTCGGCTTACCTACCGGGCTCTGCCAGCCGAGGTACATGTCCTGGTTCTCTTTCCACTCCGCCCCGCTGCACTCGACTTCCACCCTGATCGCGGCGAAAAACTGTCCTCTGTGGTCGTAGTCGATGATGTACCGGGAGATGAACTTGTACGACCCGGTAGTGTTGGGCCGCTCTTCGTTCGTGTCAGTGATGGGTACAGGCGTCCCCAATGCCTCGCTCCCGTACCCGTGGGCGACCCCGGTCGCCCATTCGGCGTAGTCGATCATGTAGGTCGGCTTGATGTCGTTCGCTTGGTACCATTCGATGTAACCCCAAGGATTACCAGGCCCCCAATCCACGGCAGGGTCTTGGGCTATGGCCAGTAAGTAGGTCGCGGGGGCAAACACGAAACGCCCGAATTTATATTTTGTGGAAGTGTGGACGTGCCCTCTAAGTTCCCCGGCGACGTCCCCCTCGAACAGGTTGACATCGGGCCACACTTCGAGCGTGCCTTTCAGTTTGAGCGTCGGCTCGCCTGTCCTGCCATAGTTCGAGTCGATTCTGCCAAGGTCGTTCTGTCTGAACCCGAACGTGTCCTGGGCCGCAGGGTTCGTGTAGTACGCGCCAGCGGACCCAGCGCGCCAATACACGTCGTCCTCGTATGCGACCTTGTTTTCCAGATTCAGGTATTCGATACCTTGCGACGCACCTACCGCAAGCACTGCGTTTAGATAGCTCTCCTGCAGCCCCGTCTGGTAAATCTCCCTCCATGCGCTGTCGTACTCCACTATGTTCATCGGTCTCTCTTCGCGGGTCATTCCGGTGACCCAACTCTGCGTGCCGTTACCACCGCCCGCAGCACCAGGTTTCGTCGGCGACCAACTGAAATAGCTCAAATCTTGCGAGGGTTCCTCTCCGAGGGTGTTGTAGAACTCATCTCTTATGGTTCTTTCCGCCCTCAACGGCGTACGGAATCCGCAGACTTTCCTGGTGGGGGAACCCTGGACGGTCGCGGCTTCATAGGTCGCTTCGGATGCGGACGGCAGGCTCATGCGGCGGTACACTGCGTTCCAGAAAACGAACTGACAGATGTTCGCCGTCACGGAGAGGATCGCTCCTCGCATGGCCTGTAGGGCGACCCCGTCGCCGTCCCCTGCAGCCGCGCCGCACAGGACCTCCACGCTGTCTGATCCATCCAGCAGGATGTTCGGTTCGGGTTCGAGCACGGCGACGACTTTCCCTGACGCGCTGAGTATCTTTGTGTCAGAGACGATGTGCGCAGGGCCATGATGGAACCCGTTGAGATGCTCCATCTCGCCGACAAAACCCGTCACGTCGGGGTTGACTGGGAACACGTAGGTCCCACCGACTCCGACGCCCGCGTGCGGTGCCCAGTCCCAGACTATCTTCCCGCCGTCGGCACGCACGAGCGGCTCTATGAGGAAGCCGTCCTTGTCATATTCGTGCACGGCGTTGTAGCTTGTGATCCCGCTCTTCGCCTGCGGCACAGTCATGTCGAGAAACGTCTTTTTTTCAGAACGCTCGAACTGTTTTGCGTAGAACTTCGGGTCGTTCCAGGTCGAGACGGCGACGAAGCCATGCGGGATTTCAGTATCCTCGCCATCTTCTTTAGGAGCCCACACAAACACCCTGTCGCGCCCCCAGGCTGATTCCATACGCACGCGGGTACCGTCCTCCAGGATGCGCTCTGAAACGCAATACTCTGTGACCGACACGTTCCTGGACATGCGATACAGGTGGTATGCGTGCTGCACCATCGCTGAACGGCTGGGCGTGAGCGCCCCCTTGCGCAGGACGAGCGGCGTCGGCGCCATCCCTTGCACGGGGTCGCCGCTGAACGTGATCCAGTGCGGGTTGTTCACCTGGCTCATTGAGGCACCGCGATGTATTGGGGTATGCCGTCCACCATGCGGGCCGTGGCGGCGACTTCGCCTACGCCCGTCATGTACCTCCCTTCAGTCATGCGGGATACACCGCCGTCGCTGAACCCGGCGACGATCCCACCACCGGCGATGCAGAGCATTGCTGCCCCCTGCCCCACGCTCTGGCCGCGTTGCACCAATTCGCCGCGCACGGCCACGCCAGAGCCCAGCACCGTGGGGCCGTCCACGACACACCCATATGCCAACTTGTCGAACTCGGTTCCAGCCAGGAATGCAAGCTCTTTCTCTGTACCGACAAAAATGCCGCCATCCACTGGCTGGATGAGGGTGATGGGGGCCGAGAACTGCTTGAAGTCCCGGCGCAAGTCAAAGCTCTCCCATGCGTTCGTGCGTGACGCCCAGAGCAAACTCCCTTGGGCGACAAGAACCCTCCCGCGCCAGAATGCCGTGACGGTCCCGATCGGGGCTGGGCGGAAGTGGTCCGTGCGGCAGGGGAGCACCAGGGCGTCGTTCTTCCCGAGATAGCTGAAGGCCTCGCCGGTGGTGCTGCCAGCGAGGTAGGCATGTTCTCCGTTCGCGCCCGTCAAGTACACGTTGATCTTGTGTCCCTCCAGCGCAGGGAGGTCTGTCAGAAGTACGCCGCCGTCAGGCACGGCAGTCGGGTTGGAGTACGCAGGACCTCCCTCCAGCCCGTCGGAGAGGCGTACATAGGTGAGCTGGTACTGGTAGTCCCCTGGGTGGAGATCGCCCGACACTGGTGTGAGTCCCCCTATGAACTCTGGCACAGGGATTCCGAACGAGGTGATTGATGCCCCGTCCGTAATCCCGTTGATGAGGCCGTTGCTGAACGTGGTGCGCCCGTCCGGCAGATTGCAGTACCAGACCCTCGACACACCGAGCGCCGGGTGCAGGCTTGTTGCCGTATCACCGACGATGGAAACAAGTTCGCCCCCATCACGCGTCGCCAGGAGGAAGCCATCGCCCTGGTGGACGTTTTTGTGGCACCCGTCGGCGCGCAGCGTGAACCCTGCGCGTCTCCGCACTTCGCCGGTCAGACCGACGTCTATGTTTACCGCCGCCGCCAAGGCCCCGTCTGCAAGCCGCTCGGGCGGGAGGACGTTGTTAATCCCGGAAAAATTCTCGAATTTCAGCACTCTGTCCCCCGTACAAGTGATGGCCGCCCGAACCGCGTACCTGGTGTGGCACGTAGCGCACGGTAGGTGCAGTGCGCCGATGTGGCCCCGAAACGGCCGTGCTGTATACCAGACGCCAGCGCGCTGAACCCATACCGCACAGAGCCCACGCCGAACTGCGTGCGCAGCGTTCCTTGCGCCGCGCACGCTCTCCCACCCACGACCGCACCGAACTGAGTGGCCCGGACGGCCTTCGCTTCTCCGGACGTGCCTGAGCGGGGGAGGCCTGCCGCCGTGCCTGGCACCGCGCCAACTGCGAGCAGCCCGACGTTGGCCCCGGGCAGGCCGAACCTTGCCACCACGCCGAACATCGCTGTGGAGGCCGTCGGCACCCCGAACACGGTGTGCCTCGTGCTGAATGCGCGCACGCTCTGTGCTTCACCCGTCGATGGAGAGCCGAACGCAACCGGTTTGAATCCTGCTGCTTGCACCACCCAGTTGACTTCCAGCTCGACCACCTCCGCCGCGAATGCCCTCCCGAATCTTGTGTGGGGCGCACCCGTCGCGTCCAGTACCACGTCCTGCTGGATGTATGGGGTGCCGAACCTCGTGGCCGGTGCTGGCCCTAGGTGCCTCCACGACTGAATGATCTGCGAGTCACCGAAGACCGTGTGGATCGCGCCCGTCGCAAACAGTGGTGTGTCAGGCCCGCCGAAGGCTGTCGAACTCCACCCTTCCGCGAGCAACGGGATGGTGCCGATACCGAACGAAGTGAATGGGCTGCTCGGTAGCTGCGCACCGACGGCCCCAGGTGCGCCGAATGAGGTACCTGAGAACCCGAGGGCGCGCTGGAAATTCCCCCCCAAGGCGGTACCGAAGTTGGCGGCGGGACTAAAGCCTACGGCGTTCGGTGCGTTGGACGGCGAACCGAACGCCGTGTGGTTCCAGCTTGCAACGTAGCCGCTGCCTTGGACCCACGTCGCATCTGCTGCAGACTGCGCCGGGCGCGTGTAGGCCGCTGCGCCAAGCCAGGTGGCATCTGCTGCTGATGCGGATGGGCGGGTGTAGCTCATGCGAGCACGACCCTGTCGATCAGGTCGTTGTAGAGATCGCCCGCATCGTCATCGAGCACGATGCGCTGCACCTCGCCGGTGTAGGCCGTGGTAATGCCGTAGGAGCCTACGGGGGTGGCGTCTGCAGGTAGGCGGTCGTAATGCGGGGCGGCGGGCGGGGTGAAGTTGGCGGTGTAGCGGGACACACCCTTGGTCACTCTGATGTCGTCAAGATGCCCATAAAAATCGGCATTTCCGCCGGCATCTCGGCCGATGCGCAGGGCCCTTGCGCTGCCCATGTCGCTGCCTTTAACGTCCGAGCGCGTAGCGACTCCGCCCACGTACATCGTCAAGACACCGGCCGCACGGCAGTACGCCACATGTGTCCACGTATCCATGGGTATATATTCGGTAGCGCTGATCCTTGCGCTGTTGTCCCACCAGGCCAGGTAGCCCGTAGCGCTGATGTAGCCCACCATAGCCGAAGCATCAGTTCCCGTTACCCGCAGATCAAAAATCGCACAATCGGCGTTTTTTCGCCTAACCCACGCCTCCAGCGCAAAGTCGCCTGTGCCAAAGCCAAAGTCACTGTTGCTAGCAAAAAACAGCTCATCATCCGAGCCATCGAACTGGCTGCTAGCTCCACCAAATTGGCTCTGTGCAGTGCTGATCTTCACCCCACCGATCACAGTAGCCGTCTTCGGGCGCGGGCTGCTGTCAACAAATGTGGTGCTGCCATCCGCACCATCGAAGTGCAGCAGCAGCGACACATTGGCATAGTGTGGGTCGCCCGCAACGGGAAGCCCATCGCTTGTGACTGCAGACCCCAGCAGCGCCCCCGTGTCCCTGCGGTACGTCCGCACAATGCGTCCCGCTGCCGGGGCGCCTACGCTGTCGTATACCGTGCCGCTGATCGTTGGCATGCGTCACCCGCCACTTCAGAGGCTGAAGATCTTGTACGCGCCGTTGTCCCAGCGGACAGTGACGTCGCCGCCGTTCGTTGCAAGGGGGAACCCGGTGATCGTGTCAATGAACGCAAGGAGCGGTGACGTGGCCTCGGCGCCGGTGTCTTTGTAGAGCACGACGCACTTCGCGGTGTAACCGGCCGTAACCGCGGACCAAGTCACGTCGTCGGCGTCGAGTGCGCCGCCGGTCACAGTCTTCGCGGCCAGTGTCTGCGGCGTGCCCAGCACGCCCGCACTGATCGTCGTGTAGAACTCGTCTGTTGCCAGGTTCTGCGTGTATGTGCTCTTCACCAATGCGACCTTGATCGTGTCGGAGGTGAAGTTGATGGCGCCGGAGAGGATTTTCTCCTTGCCCTTCGTGTAGAGTGCGTTGGCCATGGTGTTTCCTCAGTGGTGCAATGAGTCGATGCGCCAATGATTCCACCCCACCCCGCTGCGCTCAAACCGAACAGGGGGGGTGGTCATCAGGCCATGAACGATATGTTCGTCTGCACCTCGTCGTGGCGCGTCGAGCGGCGCAAATCCGCGTCAGGGCGCGGTCCGAAGTAGTCGGTAAAGGCAGCTTCTGCCAATGCAGCACGGTCTTTGTCGATGGCCTCGGAGTCTGGCTTGCTGAAAGCTCTATGCAGTGCCCAGTGCACCAAGTGGCGGTGGTGGGCCTCGTGGATTTCTGGCTTGTCGTTGTCGTTGACCAGCGCCTTGAGCGGCAGGCGGTAAGCCTCCAGACGCAGAGTGCCGTTGACCGATGGAACAGGCACCAGGCGCAACCGGGTGTCGGTCTGGATGGCGCTGCAGGGAACACCTGCGGGCTCGTTGCGCCAGCCGTTGCGGTCACGGTCCAGCTTTTCGCGGGATGTCAGGTACACCGGCTGAACGTAGCCAACCTCCGGGATGAAATCCATCACAGCGATTTCGTACAGCTTCGGGTGCAGCGCATAGGACGAAACGCCCGCAGTCACTGGGATCTGCGTCAAGGCTGTGGTGTAGTCATCCATCAGCAGGCGGCCACGGATAGCCGCCTCGTCCTGCGCCTCTGTCAACCATGCGGCGATCCATTCCGCGTCCCAGAAATGGGGTTCGGTCAGGTCGTCCGCGTCCACTCGAAATTGCTGAATAAGCTGCTCCAGGTTCATCGCTTAGCCCACCATGCCGAACTGGTCCACAAAACCGCGCACTTGGTCGCGCAGCTCGCCCAACTTCTTGGACTTGTCCAGCTCCTGGCGGTAGTTGTTGCGCGCGAACTCGATCAGCGCGTCCTTGGGCATGTGCGCAATCGTCACGTACATGTCCTGCAGCTGGTTTTCCTTGGCAGCTGCTTCCTGCTGCTCCAAAGCGGCCTTCTCCAGTGCCTCGCGGGTGCCGTCATCGGTCAATACGGGCTCAGTGACTGGCGCTTGCGGTGCATCTTCGGCCCCAGCCTGGGCGAACTGGTCCGCATGGCGCAGGAACTTGCGGGCCACGTCAACCGGCAGCGCGCGGGTTTGCCCCTGCGTGAAGGTCAAGCCAGTGCCAAACAGGTGGTCGCGGAAGGATTCGCGGCGGCCGATGTACTGCACGGGCACGGTGTTGGTTTCGGTCATGGGGTGGTGCTCCAGTCGATGGGGAGGGAGGAAAGGCCCGATTTCAAATCGGACCTTTCACCCGGTGCGCTTACTTGGCGCCGGTCAGCTCGCCAATGACGAACAGATCCACACGGGCAGCCTTGGCGTTGGCCGCGCCACCCGTGGTGAGAATCAGGTTCGCAGCCTTGGGCAGCGTGACTGGGGCCTTGGTGGTGGCCAGGCGGTACACACCAGCGGTGTTGATCGCCACGGCAGCGCCAAAGTAGGAGGCGTCCTGGGGCACAGTGGTGTCGTCCACGCCATCGGCGTATTCAAAGCCGATATTGGCCGTCACGGCGGCAGTGAAGCCCACCGATACGCGCGCCAGGAAGTCCTGCAGGCACATGCCTGCAGGCAGCTCACCCAGCACCACCTTGTCGCCGCTGGCAATGGCAGCGGTGGAGTTGGCATTGGTGGCAGCGCCCGTGGCGCTGGTTTCCAGCTTGAAAGGCAGGGTCGTGAGGTTGCCGAAGGGCGAGGCGCCGCCGAACTGGCGTGCGCGGAACTGGTTGATTTTGATGGTGGCCATGATGGGCTCCTGAATGGGTTGAACCGATTGGGCATGAAGGCAGGGCCGGTGTTACCCGGCCCTACACATCAGTTGCGCGCGCCGATGATCGGCACGGCGGTGTCAATCACCGTGGCGCCGTAGTCGGTGATCTGCTTGCCGTTGCCGTGGTCGATCTCGTAGCGGATCTTGGAGACGCCGCGAATGGCGCCCAGCAGCAGCTCCACCTTGTCGCCGTGGTCCAGTTCCTTCTCGCTCCAGAAGAACGGCAGGCTGGAATCCTTGTGCGCGGCCATGGCCTCGGCCACAGCCTGGCCACCCAGCAGGATGGCGCGGTCCACGGCAAAGTTGGTGCCGAAGGATGCGGGCACGATGCAAGAGCTTTCCGTTTCGGTTTCAAAGTCGGCGCAATACTTGATCGTGTCGCCAGCGTAGAAGCGGATAGGCTTGTGCATCTTCACGATCAAGATGCCGTTCCACAGGCCCGCCTCGCCCAAGAACAGGGGGTGATTGCCCGCCTGGCCTGCACGCGCCATGGCCGAAGCCTGGAACGAGCGGAAATTGGGGTCCGTGGCGAAGCCGCTGTACTGTGCAGGGCTGACCAGCAGCACGCGCAGGGGCGAATCTGTAGCCGCCTTGTCACCCTCAAAAATCACGGGTGGGGGAGGCAGAGCGATTTGCTCCATGTAGGTGCGGATGCCGTCCACCGTGTCCATCTTGAACAGGTCGGTAGTGGTCAAGTCCACTTCCCCAGCAGCCACCGTGAAGGGCTTCACACCATTGCCACCGTCTGCGATGAAGTGGCGGTTCTTGGTGGGGGCCTTCACGGTGTTGACCATGATTTCAGCGAAATCTGGGTCAGCATCGGTAGGAACAACCCACTCGATGTTGTTGTGATAGCCGCGTGCACCGGCCATGTGGACGTGCAAGGTCTGGTCCACGTACTTGTCCATCAGCGCCTGAGCCACGGGGCGACCCAGCTGGCGGAAGTCGTAGGGGCTGCGGATCTGCGTCATCACGTCGCCCAGGTCTACGGGGAAACGTGCCTGGTTGACGCGCAGGCGGTCCTCGGACAGCTTCATGCCCACGCCACGGCCTTCTGCGTACTTGGAGCCCATGATGGGCTTGGCACCCACAGGGTTCAGCAGGTGAAAATTCACCTCGTCGCCACGGCCCTTACCCAAGTCTTGGGCGCGCACGATTGGCATGTGCGCGGTGGTCTGCTTGCGCAGGGTTGCGGTTGCGCCGCTGGTACCCTTGGGCATAGCGCCGGTCAGGCGTGCCATCTGGGTGTTGCGGGTGTTGTGGGTGGCAAACAAGCCAGCAGCCTGCTGAACCAGCGCCACGGGATCGCCATAGCGCATTTGCGTTTTCGTGGTCATGTGGACCTCCTTCAATGGGACGGGGGCTGCGCCTCACGGCGTGGCCCGGACCAGACTTACATCTGGCGACTCAAATAAAGATCGCGCTGGGCCTGGGGCATGGCCTCCAGTGCCTCTGCGAGATCAGCAGGTGACAAGGCATCCAGCGCCTCCATACGGCTCGATGCGCCTGCACGGCCACCCGGAAAGTCCGAGAGGCTGGCGGGCACGGCGGGCTGCGCGGCTGCAATGGCTGCCTTGGCGGCGGCTTTCGGGTCCACGCTGTGCGCGGGCGCGGCGGCTGCCTGAGTTGCCCCGGTTTCCTTCTTGAACGCGCTGAAAAGCTCAATCACCTGCGCTGCGGTGCCCTGCCCTTGCGGGTCGAGTACGGCGCGGTAGGCGTCACGCACAAAGCTGGGTTTGCTGTTGATCCAGCTGTCCAGCTCCTGGCTCTCCGCCACCGAATCCGCATCGGGATGGGCCTGGTAGATCGCCGCGTAGTGCTTTTCCGATTCGCTGAGTTGTTGCTGCTCCTTGAGGGGAGCAATCTCTTGCCGCAGTTCGACAAAGCCCTGCTTGATCAGCGTGGCAATGCCCTTGGCCATGGCACCCTCGGAAAAGTCCCCGAAGATGGCAGGGTCCACATCGCCGGTTTCCAGCGCCTTCACCACAAGGGCAGAAGCGTTGTCGGCGGCGGTTGGAGCGACACCCGCTGCGGCGCGCTGGTCGGCCTGGGCACGCAAAGCGGCCAGTTCGGCTTGCGCAGCCTGGGCGGCTGCCCGTGCGGCTTGCTCAGCTTGGCGGGCTTCCTCCAGCTTGGAGTACGGGATGGTGTGTTTGCCATCCTTGGCCAGAATCACGGTGTTGGCCGGGTCTGGTTGCACGTCCGAAGGTGTAGGGGTTGCCTCGCCTGCGTTCTTGGAAGGTTCCAGCTCGGCTGCCTGGTCGGTGCTGGCCGCTGCGTCTGCGGGTGCAGCGCTGGGCACGCTGCTTGTGTCCGGCAACTTGGTGCCGGTATCGCCCTCTACCAGTTCCAGGAACTGGGCCGCTTGTTCAGGGGTCATCACGCCGTCTTGCGCGTGCTGTTGGAGAAACTCTGTTTGTTGAGTTGTGGTCATGTCTGTCCCACCACATATCGCCGTGGCCGCAAGGGTTCAGAGCATTCGGGTGAGGCAGACCAGGGACTTGCCCCGGCCCGCAGCGCCCTCCAGCTACGGGAATGCCACCCTTCACAGGGTTGCGTGTCGCCCGGCGCTTCACAGCGGGGGGCTTGAGACTGGAATGTGCCGGTTGCTGGTGCTCAGGTGAAACCGGACAGGGGGGATAAGGGCTTAGAGCCCTGCCAGCTTGGTGCGTAGCTCGTAGCCCAACATAGGCCACAGCTGGTCGATTGCCTTCTGGCGGGCCATGCGGCGGCCCATGTCGGCATCGAAGTTTTCGGGCGATACCGGCCCTTCGTTGACGCCAAATAGCTTGGTGCCGTTGCGCGTAATCAGCAGGCAGCACGTCACCAAGTGCAATGGCGAAGTCGGCTCCTGTGCGTCCGCAAACATCGGCACGTTGTCGCTGATGCAAGCGCCCAGCACGCCATCGGCAGCAGTGAAATAGTATTCACGGGCGATAGCGGCCTCAATGTCCGCAGGCGTCACACGCGGCGCGGTCAGGCCCTTGGCCTGAATTTCCTGCTCAATGGTTTCGTCGGTGTTGCTCATGTAAACCTCGGTGTTCATGGGTGGGATGGGGGAAATTGCGCCGGTCATTGGCAAGCCTCGCAAGCGGTATCACCCGACAGGTCACATGCCTTCCCCAGCGGGAAATCGTCGTCCACCTGTGCGGGGAGAAACGCCGCGACGCGTTCTGCCAACACCGTGGCAAGCTCGGTCATCACGTCCTCTTGGTGCATAAGTCGGTGACGCTCGGCGTCATCAAGTTGGCGGAATGGGCCCTTGGCATCACCGATGAACGCCCGCAGCTTGCGCAGGCGCTCCAGGCATTCGGCGTGCTCGTCCACCACGCGCTGCTGGTGTGGCGCCAAACCGGGCACGGTCTTGACTTCCTTGTAGCTGCGCTCAAAAACATCCTTGGGGGACCAGGAGATATAGCCTGCATGGCGGGAGTCGTTGCCACGCCCGCCGTCCACGTACTCCACCAGGTAGCCCTCCTCGGCTGGGTTCTCATCGGCTGGCACTTCCCAGCCGCGATAGGAGTTGTAGTCGCCGCGATTCATGGGTTTGGCGTGCACGCGCTTGGTGCCTTCGTAGAGGGTGGTGGTCATACTGCGGGTTCTCCTTGCAGGTTGTCGGTGGTAGCGGGCGTCTCAATGCCAGCCATGGGGGATGCGCCGTCATCCGGCACGGGTGGGAAAGCGGGGGATGTGTTGGCGTTGACCTGTGGCGCCACGCCTGGCGGCAGCGGTGGCACGCCAGCGGTGGGAAAGTTCGGGTCGTCGCTGCGCTCGGGGCGCACGTAGCCCGCGCCCTGCATGATGGCGTCGGCCACGGGGGCAATCTGGGGCATCTGCGCCACCTGGGAGCCCGCTTGCATGGCGCTGAATGCCGCCTGCACGCCGGTCTGCACTGCCTGGGCCATGATCTGCTTGATCTGCGCCTCGCTCACGCGCTCCTTCATGTCCAGTTCGCGCGATTTGAGGTCGTGGCCAGCCTTCATCAGCGCCTGCTCCACGGCCTCCTTGATGCGCTGCTCCACCGCCTCGGGCGTTTCCTGCTGGCCAGCCGCACGAATGGCCTCCACCACGGCGCGCTTGAAAGGCACGTCCATGAGGCTGACCATGAACGGTGTGATGGCTGCCTGGTAGTTTGGCGGCAGGGATTTGACCGTCTCGCCCATGGTCTTGAGCTGCTGCGCGCGGTACGTGGTGCTGCTGGGCACTTCTTCCAGGCCCACCTTGAGCATGGTTCGGCTCAAGTCGTTGGACAGGTACTGCAGGCCGGTAGCCGGGTCCACCTCGGGCTTGTTCAGCTCGATCACCCGGTCCTCTGTCACACCGTCCTGGCCCTCGATGGTCACAGTGCGGTGCTTGGTACCCCAATCAGCAATGATGAGCGCCATCAGGATCTCGCCCACCCGTGCGCGGGCTGAACGAAAGTTCGCCATCAGCGTGCCCAGGCTCTGGTTGGTCTGCTCCACCTGCGTTTGCTCTTGGACGCCGCTGGTGGCGGTACCGCTCTTGCCCTGGAAACCGCTGGTGATGACGCTCACGCGCTCGATGGCCAGGCGCGCATCCTGCAGCAGCTTGAACTGCTGGTCGTTGAGCTGGAAATCGCGGTGCACCTTGAACACGGCACCGGGCTGGGCCATGTGGTCGGCATCCAAAACAATGTCGGCATCGGGCCGGGCAATCTGCTGGCGGAATTGGGCGTCGCTCATGGCCACGGCGCCCTTGGTGCGCTCGGTTCGCACCACACTCATGCCCCAACGCAGCTTGGCTGTGCCACTGTTCACGCTGTCCTGCTGGTAGATCATGCTGCGGGCATAGCCATAGGGCACGCCAGTGCGGTCCTCGCGGAATGCCACAAACGGCACATAGGGGAAAAAGCGGTGGCTGTACGGGCTCGGGCCATCGTGCAGCTTGTGCGGGCCCAGCCAGTAGGACATACGCATGCGCGCAATCGTGGCCACCGTCACCTTGCTGGCGCCCGTGGTCACGGCGTAGAGGTGGGCGGGGTTGCTTTCGTCAAACTCCACCACCCGGCCGTCCGGGCTGGTCAGCACGGGCACCTGCTCCCAGCGCCGGTACCAAAGCTCGGTCAGGCACAGCTCGCGGCGCGTGGAGTCGTACCAGCGCGATTCCTCCACCGTCCAGCCGCGCGCCTCGTTCCATGCGTTCTGCAGCCCAGTGGATGACCCGCCATCGAGCGCCTGCATCACGGTGGTATCGCCCCACCACTGTGAACCATGGCGGCCGCACATGCGAATCACGTCCTTGTACTTGGGGAAGGCGGCAATGATGCGCTCGGGACGCAGCCAGCGGGAGCGGCGCAGCCAGCGGGATTTCTCCAACAAGGGATCTTCGGCGTTGCCTTGCATGTCCCAGTGGATCTCATTGCGGTGCACGGGTGCGCAGCGGTAGGGGTACTGAAAAGGGTCGCTCTGCTTGCTCACCTCTACCCAGCCAATGCCCACTGCAGCCTGGGTGCGGAAGGCATCGCCGCAGGCTTGGTCGGCGCGGCTGGCCTTCTCGGCCTGGTTGAGCTCATAGCCCAGGGCGTCGGCCACGTCTTGCCCGCTCGGGCCGGAATCGGGCGACACACGCCAGTCGGTGCGCGTACTGGCCTCGTAGCCCGTCAGGGCGCGCAACGCGGGGCCCATCAAGTCCTCCACGGCAGGGGGGATGCCCACGGCGGCCTGCTTTTGCAGCAGCTCGCTGTTGAGCTGGTTCCCGTCCACGTAGTCCATTTCCTTGTCGGCGTTCGTGCGCCAGGGTGCCTGTTCCTCGATCTCGCTCAGGATCTCGATGTACTCTGGCAGAGTCATTTCCACAGGGAAATCCTCGGGGTCGGTGCGGTCGGTGTTGGTCATCATGGTGTGGCCTTACAGGCGCCAGTCGGGCGCAGGTGGGGGTTCGTAGTCGTTGTGGCTCTTGGCGCCGAAGGAGCCCAGCTCCTTTTGCTGTGCCCACTGGCGCAGTGCGTCGGCGCCCTCGCTGCAGCCGTTGGACTTGTCGGGCTCGTCAGTGAAACGGTTGTCCGCGCGGTTGAACCGCTTTCGGTAGCCCTCGATGCGGGCAATGCCCTGTTTGCACCGTATTTTGTCGAAATAGGCGGTCTTGAGGTGCTTGCGCGTGGCCTGAATGCCGGTAATCAGCTGCGTAATCAGGGGAACAATCTGGAACTTCTCACCGGGCATCAGGGCCTGCAGCTGCTCCTTCGTGCTCTTGTTGTAGTCACTCAGGCGCTTGTGATTGGCGTCGTGCGGCAGGTAGTGCGTGCCAAACAGGTAGCCCAGCTTGCGCAACTCGGCCACGTAGAAGCGCAAGTCCTCGTTGTGCGCCTCCAGGTAGTTGATGAAGCGGTCCTCGCCACGCAGCTCCTGGTGAAACCAGATGGCGCAACCATCGCTGCGTCCAATGTCCCAAAACGTGTTGACCGGCGCATCCAGCACAAGCACGTCGCAGATACCACCACGCTTGCGCAGGGCCACCATGTCCTTGGCGTAGTAGTTGCCCTCGGTGGACAGCTGGAAAGCCTCGTCGGGTGTGGATGGGTACTCCTGCCACATCCGTTCCTCGGCGCCTGAAAAGTCCGCCTGCTTGGTGGCGATGTACCAGGCGCGCTGGTCGGGGTCGATGCGGCACTCCATGGCCACCTCGATCTCGTCAAAGTATTCGTGCTCCTTGGGCGAGATAGAAACCGTGCGGCTGTCCAGCCGGTACTTGGGCTCCTGCCACCAGGCATAGAAGTGGAAACGGTAGTCCTTGGGCGTGAGCGGCAGCTTGGCGGCGTGCAGCTTTTGCGCCTGCTCCACCATGTTGAAGAACTCGCCTTCGCGGCCTTCGGCGGTGGATTCGATCACCAGAATGCCGTTCGTTGGCACAGCCGGTATAGAACCTGTGACGACTTCCTTTGCCTTGTCTGGGTACTTCGCGCAAATCTTCCCGAACTCGGAGACGTGCAGGCGGTGGATCGTGCCCGAGCGCATGGACGTTGCCACGCGAATGGAGCTGTTGTTGTGCGCAAAAAGCAGCTCGTCGGCGTTGTCAGCCGCCAGCGGGAACCGTTCGCGCAGCTGCTCGGGCAGGTTCGTGTAAGCGAATTTCACCTTGTCGCGGAAGATCACTTTCGCGGCGTCCCGGTCCTGGGCAATGATGCCGCAGCGCTGGTCGGCGTTAAACAAGGCATGGTCCAGCCACAGGATGGCAATCAGGGTTGTAAAACCCAGCTGGCGGGCCTTGAGGATCAGATTGCGGTGCCACAGGCGCTTGATGAATCGCCGCTGCGCCCGGTTGGGCTTGAACGGCATCACCATGGCCTCCTCGGCCTCGTCGTCGCCCTTGACCATGATCTTGTAGAGGCAGCCTGAGAACAGGCGCCACTCAGGATCTGCCAGCTTGCGGGCCAGGTCGGCCTCGTCCGTGGGCAACGGAACAAGCGGCTCGTTGTGGGTGATACGGGGGGCCAACTCGGACATGGATCAGTCCTCGTCGTGGTCTGGGTCTTGCGCCACGGGCTTGAAAGCGCTGTCGGTGCCGCCTGTGATGGTCTTGAGCAATGAAGTGAGCGGGTCGGCGGCTGGTCCTTGGTCTTTGTCCATACTGAACGCCGTGCGCTCCATATCAACCACCACACGCAGGCTGTCCGCCAAGGTCTTCATAGTCTTTGAGCGCTCAGACAGACTGATTACCTTCGTGTAGAGGTCATTGCGCCGGTCTTGGCCGTTGTCGTCCTCGTTGCGCAGCATCTCGCCCAGCTCATGCAGCATGGCCAGGGTACTCGGGTCGGTTTGGGCTTCCAGTTCGGCCAGGAGCGAATTCGTCAGATTGCGTGCGCGCCGAATATCGCTGCGATGGGCCAGCCGAATGTCTGCCACGGCCTGGGCGTTGGCATCAATGACAGCTTTTTCTGCAATCTTGGTTTGCGCGGTAACTGAGCTGGTAACCAAGCTCTTGTTAACCAGCTCGTCGGCTTTGGCCTGGATCTTCCCAGCAAGGTCGCGTGTCCATCCGTCGCGCTTTGCACGCTTGGCCACAGCCACATGGGAAATGCCGTGCTCGTCGGCTATTTGGCGCAGTGTCTTGATGCCAGCCCGGTAATCCA
Source organism: Acidovorax sp. IB03 (assembly GCF_016406015.1). Classification (NCBI taxonomy): domain Bacteria; kingdom Pseudomonadati; phylum Pseudomonadota; class Betaproteobacteria; order Burkholderiales; family Comamonadaceae; genus Acidovorax; species Acidovorax sp. IB03. The sequence goes on from NZ_JAEFCH010000003.1 coordinate 129,400, forward strand.
GCTCAATGCGCTCCCAGTCGGGTTGCGCTTTCACGGGCACAGCTGCGCCTGCTGCCTTCTTCGCGGCGGCAGGCTTGGTGCTGGCTTTTGGGGGCGCCTTCTTGGGCGCGGGTTTAGATGCCATGGGCCCGGAGTGTTCCGGGCGCTAGGCTGGGTGTCGAACCGAATGGGGGGGCGACCAGTTCAGGGCCAGCTGCAATTCTGGTGACTCCACCTTGATGCGAATCGCGCGCAGTTCCTTGCGCATCTCTGCATTCTCTCGGGCCAGCTCATGGCACAGGATCACCGCCTTGTTAGCTTCGTCAATTTCGTGCATGTCACGGGCGTGGCCAGCGCAAGCGCGATAGAGCATTCGCATTTCCTTGGGTGACAAGTCAAGGCACACATCGCCCACTTCGATCTTGACCAGCCCATTTGCCAGCTCAGTCTTGCTGATAGGGCGTGGTGGTGGGAACGTCTCCAGCAGCTCCAGGTCGCCCTTGCCTGCCCTGGCCAGCTTTCCTGCATCGCGCAGGCGCTCTACGTGGTCATCCACAATCGTTGGTCGCAATCCGGTCAGGGCGGCAATGCTCTGGCGGTTGATGCGCTTCTCGCCGTTGTGCAGCTCAAGAATGGCGTCCCATACCATCTGCGCGCTCTGGCCGCGCGCTGTTGGCGTCGTCGTTTCGATTTCCTGCATCTTGTGGTCCTCCGGTATCATGCGATTGCTCAGGTCGATGACCGGGAGGCCCGCCACCGTGCGGGCTTTCTTTTTTCAGTCGTCCGGTACCGGCAGTCCCTTGGGCCACAGGCCCATTGCCTGGATCTTTCGGCGGGTGTCAGCTGCCCACACGGGCTCCAACTCGCGGCGCACGGCTTTTGAGAACAAAGCCCCTTGGTCAAGCGCTGCGTGGCACCCCTGGATGCCTGGCCTTGGCCCGCAGGCTGGAAAACAGGTCAAGTCACAAGCCTTCATTCCCATGCCTTTGCCTTGGTTGGCGTGGGCTGCCTGGGAATAGCCTGGAACTCCGCAGATAGCGCATAGCAGCGTGGCCACCGCGCGGCGATAAGCCTCCGAGCGCACGGGCGCGGCCTTGGCCACCTGAGCGGCAGGCGCTTCGCTCACTGGCTCAGGCGCACGGAAAGCGCCAGGGGCAACAGTTGGCACGCTCCGCACTCGGTCGGGGTCGCGTTGTTCGCGGTGCTGCGCGCGGGGTTTGAATCCGGTGCGCTTCACTGCACACCCCAAATGATCTCTCCCGTGTCCGGGTCCACCTGCATGCCCTCCCACTGCTGGAACGTGGCTGGGAACGTCACCCCTAGCTCCGTGGCAGCGAAGGCGCTCACCCGGTCAATCAACTGGCTGTAGCCCTTCACCCCCAGGTCTTCGGTGCTCACGCGCACGCGGCGGCGCACCTTCTTGCCCGTGATGGGGTTCTTGGTGGTGACGGTCTTGTAGCCCAGGTACTCGGCCCTGAAATACTCTTTCCACACAGCGAGCGCGTGCTGCTCACCGTTGGGCCGGGCCTGCTGGGCAATGCTCTTGAGCACCACCCCGTGGTAGTACGCCCTTTGGCGGTCTGTCTTGGCGTCCTCATGCAGCCGCACCTCAACGTGCAGCCGGTGGCCAGCGGCCCACATGCTCTTGCACCAGGGGGCGAGCACGTTCTTGAAGTGCTGGCCAGCCTGTACGGGCTCGTTCCAGGTGGCTTGAATGGCCAAGCCGCTCATCTGCGCCCCCACTGCACCCACGCGCCACGCACGTAGGCAGCGCTGTATGCGAGCGACAGCGCCAGCAGGCCCCAGGCAGATGCCTGCACCGCGAAGGCGATCCAAAACGGCTGGCCACACAGCCCTACCAGCGGTGCCCAGCGGCGGGCGCGCTCGTTGCGGCCGGTGGCCATCCACAGGGCCGACAGCCCGAAGAATGCGAGTGCGAGCTGGATCACTTTGTCACCCTCACATCAATGCCGTGCAGGGCTTTCGCCATGTGGCGCTTGGCCAGGCTCAGGGGCGTCTCCATGCCCTTGGTGTCTTCCCACACCGTGGCGCCCTGCTCCTGGTAGCAGAAGTCCACTACCAAACGGATTGCAGGCCTGGCACGCGCTGCGCCCCATAGCTTCACGCCGGGCACCAGCTCGATAGGCACTTGGCGGCGCAGGTTGGAAATCCTGCCCGCGCGCTCCAACACCTGCAGCTCACCGTAGCGGCGCGCTTCGGCCTTGCTGTCAAACGTCAGCCCGGCAAACTGGGTTTTTTTGTTGCCGTACTTGCGGTGGACGCGCTCAGCCATTGCCTGCCTCCACGATCTCCAGCCCCAGGCCAACGGCAAGCTGGTGCTCAATGCACGCGCCTTTGGACTTTGACCAGCCGGGCAGCATTACCACAGCGTCACAGGTGGCAAGCTGCGCCACAGCCATGCGCATGTAGCCCAGCCAGCTTTCGCACTTGGGCGGCGGGTTCTCGGCAGGGTTTTCAACGTGGTGCCCGTGCGCGCGCAGGCGCTCTGCCATGGCGTTGAAGGCCGGGTAGTTCAAATCGGGAAGGCCGGACATTGGCCCGGCGATGTAAATGCGGGTCATGCCGTAGCCCCCTCAAACAAATCACGGGTGCGGGTATCCCGCTCAGCCTCAGATGCGCGGCCCCTGCGCTTGGGCTCTATCAGCCCAGCCTTGCGCGCACAAACCCTGCCGAATGACTGGGTGCCAATGACCACGGCGGGCAGGAACGTGACGCGGCCACAGCGGGCGCAGCGGTTGTTGGGCTTGGTCATCGCGCCCCCAGTGCAAAAAATGGGTTCGTGTGGTCTTTCCAAGACACGCCGCGCTTGATGTTGTTGATGACCGACTTGTTCACCCCATAGCGCGCTGCCAGCACAGGGCCAGATTCCTCGCTCACCCGGATTTCCCGCGCCTTCTCCATGTCCAGCTTGGCAGCGGTCGAGCGCTTGGATGCTGCAATCTTTGCGGCCCTGGCCAAGCCCGAGAAAGCACCTCTCTGTGCAGCAGCCTTGGCCACGTCAGCGACAGTGCTGGAGCGCAGGTGCGCAGGGTTCACGCACAGCTTGTCCTCGCAGGTTGTAATGACCGGCTGGCGTGGCTGCAACTCCAAGCCGCCCAGCCTGAACACAACGCGGCGCACAAACTGGCAGTTGCACCCCTTCACTTTGATGATGGGGTAGCCCGTATTGCTGGTGGCTCCTTGCCATATCCAGCAGTCGCCCACCTCGGCGCAACGGGCGCGGATCTGGTCAATCGTTATCACAGGTAGTCCCCCAGGATGCGCAGAGCCGCGCGCACGTCTTGGTGGGAATGGGCCAGGCCGTCGCGCACGTCATCGAGGACGGCATGGGCCCAGCGCTGTTCGGCAGTGAGGTTTTCGCGCAGGGTCATTGCCATGGCATCTTTCCTTCCATGCCCAGGGCTTGGCGGGCGCAAGTCAGCGTGTAGGGGCGCAGGCGCTCCCCTGCTTCGTGGCGGGCTATAAGGCGGCGCGCCCACTCCTTCCCGTCCACCAGCGGCTGCATGGCCTTCTTGATGCCCAGCTGCTTCGCCATTTCCTCGGCCACCACGCGCTCGTCGGCCTTGGGTGCTGGCAACTGCTTGAACTCAGGCAGCGGGCAGGCATTGGCCAGGGCGCGGAACTGGGCCACATTGGGGCAGCGCTCGGGCAAGTGGCGCAGCGCATAGCGCAGCGGCTCCAGGTTTTGAGCGAAGCCTGCCAGCTCACTGCCCCAGTCGCTTTTGACGAGGTTCATGTCCAGGCCATCCCACTGACGCAGCCAGGTTGCCCCGTAGCGCACGGCCAGCTTGGCAAAAATCGCGTCGATCACTTCGGCAAAAGATTCGTTGGTCATCACACCACCCGCGCAAGTTGTTTTGGCACCGCGGCCACGTCGATCACTTCGCCCTGCATGAACCTTTGCGCAGCGTCAAAAGCGCTGCCAGGCTGCTTGCGGGCGGCCATTGGGGCCACCTCCTCCATGCGCTGGCGGGCGGCCCGCTGCGCATAGGTTTCGACCGGCGCGTCGCGCTGCACCACGTTTGGCAATGGGGCTGTGGCGGCATCACGACGGCGCCCTTCTGCGGACGCTAGGGCGTAAGCGAACGGCTTACCCTTGGCCACAGCGTCTGCAGCTGCCGCCACCAGCTCGGGCACCGTGATGCCTGCAGCCAACAACGCGGTTAGCTTTGGGTTTGACGGGTTGACGCCAGCCATCCCCGCCGACTTCATCGCCATGCAGGCCACGGCTTCGCGTGTGGGCGCCACACCCTCGTTAGAGGGTGTTATTTGGTTATTGGTTATTGGTTCTTGGTTAGTTTTCAATCCGGTTTCTGCTGGGTCGCCTGTAGGTTGCGGATCGGAACCAGATAGAAACCCACTGGGTTTTTCGTCGCCACCGGATTGCTTGCGAGGCCTGCCTCCGCGCTTACCGTTTGCTTTTGCGGTTTCAGCCTTCAATTGGTACTCCGCAATCACGCGATCGCACACCTCATTGCGGTAGCCCTCGTCGCACTTCACAAACTTGAAACGCAACAAGCGTTCAACAATGCGGCGCTCATCCTCAGACTCAACGCCGATGGAATCGCACAAGGCCTCAAAGTCGTTGTTGAGGGGTTTTTCGGTGTCGTAGTACACGTCCAGCAGATCGCGGTAGATCCACCGCGATTGCCGACTCATGTTCACAGTGCCCGAACGGAAGTCACCGATGTGGAATGGGTAGTAGTTCATGCCGCAATCCATCCCGGAGCCAAGCTCCCATTGCCCATGGCGCGCGGGAAAAGCACCTCGCTGCGCCGGATATGCCCATCGCGTGCGGCCTGCGTGAACACGCGGCCCCAGTTGCGAAGATCGGGGGCGCAATACCCCGCTCGATAGCGGCCAGCGTCACCTGCTCGGCGCTGAATGGCTGGCCCTTGTGCTTGCGCGCGAAGGCGATCAAGAAGCCCAATGCGTCCTGGTCAAAACTGCGCGGAGCAGGTGCCGCGCCAAACAGGTTTTGCTGGCTTGCTGGCATGGTCAGCGCACCCCACCCGCAAGGCGCGCCTGCTTGGCCTCGCTGGCCAGCTTCTGCTCGCGGTTTTCGATGGTGATGCCGCTCGGGCGTGGTGCAACCGAAACCGTGCGGCGGCCATTGCGGTCAAGCGCCAGATGCACATTGCCCTTCTGCGGGGCCTGGCTTGAATTGGTCTTGCGGGGCTGCTTCGCAGTGGCGGCATCATCAGCGCCACGGGGGCGCACGCTTTGAAAAGCGTTGAGTGGAAGGGTGTTCAGCATGTGCACGCCTCCCGTTCGCGCACACGGCGCGCTGCGTGGATCCGCGACTCGGCGGCGCGGTAGGCGGCATTGAATGCGTGCCAAAGATCGGTGCCTTTTTCGTAGTGGTTGCACTCCGAAAGCGGTACGTGCTGCTCAGCGGCTGCGATGGCTGCCGCGCGCAGGCTTTCCGTGGTCAGGGGGCGGATTTCAGCCATGCTGGGCACCTCCCAATTCGAGGGCCCCAAAAGAGCCTATGAGCTTGGTCAGCGCTTCGATACGCTTCTCGTCATGGCTCACCTTCTCCATCACCATCTGCCGATAGCTCTTGCCGTGCACCATCAGGTACACGCAGTCACGGATTGCGCACGATGGGTCAATGCCGCGCATGGAGCACTGCTGCAGAAACAGCGTGTGCGTGTGCTCGTCCACCTTCGTTTTCAGGTCGTGGTCCAGCTTCCCCAGGGGGCCAGCAATGCCCCGTGCGAATTGCGCTGGGTCTTGGAAGTTGTCGTTATCGTTTTCGGGCATGGAGTCCTCTGCGTGTCAAAACCCAAGGCGGACGAACATCAGGAAGTTGCGCGGCCTGAGCAAAAAAAATCGGGAAATGCGCGCCGGGTTATGGCGCGGCGGATTGCGGCGCTGCGGGAGCGCTTGCGGAAGCTGGGGGGCGGCGGTGGTGCCAGCTGAATCGGGTGCCCGCCCTCTTCCGGCTAGGATGGGAGTCGCTTACACAACCATCACCGAAAGGGGCAGGCATGACCGAGCAATCACAGACTCCGACGCCAGGTTCGCCAGAGTTTTTTGCAGCAAGACAAGTGGCGACCGAACTCATGGTTCGCGCCCTTTTTCACATGCACCCGAACAAGGAACTTGTGCAGACGTACCTGGAGCGCATGCTTGGGATGACGCTTGTTCAGCCTGGGATGCTGAAGAACCCAGAAATGGCAGCCCTGGTGAAGCAGGTGATTGCGAGCTTTGTGGAGCCAGGCCCCCAAGGGGAAGAGCAGGCGCCTCGCGCATAGCATTTGCCGCCCCCTCATACAACGCTGCCACGCAGCCGCAAGGGCTCGGCGGTGTTGGCTTGTGGGGCTGCGTTGCACCTTCTGCATTCGCATCACCACCGTTCTTCGGCGGCATGGGATCACCGAACCCTGCTTCGCGCAGGATGGTGGCTTCCAGTTCGCTGGAGGTGTCTTTGCAACCGTGGTACTTGGTGGACTCTGCCGCCAAGTACACCTGCGCGACCTTTGCACCGAAGACAACCGGATCCTTGGATTCCGCTGCGTGCGCTTGGGCCCATGCCGTGGCGGCCATCAGTGGCATGTCAACCATGGCTCACCTCCTGGGCGGTGGGTTCAGCCAGCTCGGGCCAGATTTTTTGCCAGTCATCTGGGCGAAGGTCGCGGCGGGTGACGGTTCCAGCGGTGGCGCGCTCGATTGCGAGGCAGTGCTGAACTGGCACGGGGCGAGTGCCGCTGCGCCACTGATGCACGATGGCGGGAGCCACCTCAATGGCCTTGGCGAGACCGGCCTGCGAGCCCACGCTCTCACAGGCCTGTTGAATGGCTTGTTGATATGTCATGCGCCAAACTTTAGCATCGCTAAAGCAAAAACACAAGCCATGCTAAATCACGCCGCGAATAGCATTGCTATATGAATGACGACCTAACTCCCGAGCAGGAAGGCGCACGCCTCAAGGAACTATTGGGGAATCGCAACAAAGCGCAATTCGCCAAGGACGCCAAGATTCCTGGTGGAGCGTCAATGCTCTCGCAACACCTAAGTGGGCACAGGCCAATAAGTCTCACAGCGGCAACGGCTTATGCACTAGGACTAGGAGTAGGCGTTGAAGAGTTCAGCCCACGGCTTGCCAAAGCTATTGCCGAGGCAAACCGAGCAACAACCGCCAACACCCCTTCGGAGACACCGCGGCCAGGCGGCGGCACGACATCCGCCCCATACGAAGCTCCGTCTGAGTCTGACTCAGGCAAACCCGATCTCGTAATTACTCAATACGAGGACACAGGCGGCGCAATGGGCCACGGGTTCAATCTGACAGACCACCCGCCAGGCCACATCAAGAGCTGGAGAGTCACCCACGAGTGGCTGCGCCTCAATGTCCCAAACCACACGGGCGTGAAGAATCTGGCAATCGTTACTGGCTTCGGTCCATCAATGAAGCCGATGTTCAACCCTGGCGATCCGTTGCTTGTGGATGTGGGCGTGAAAGTCATCGACCACGAGGGCGTTTACTTTTTCCGGGTGGGCGATGAAGGGTTCATCAAGCTGATCCAGCGCGTGCCCGAGTTTGATGGGCCCGGCGTCCGCCTGCGCGTGATCTCAAAAAATCCAGACTACCCACCGTATGACATTTCCCCGAGGAACCCGCATTTCGAGGTTTTAGGCAAGGTGCTGACCGTGTGGCGGAGCGAGCAGTTTTAAGCCAGACAGGCGGCCTGGCACATCGCCGTCATGAAGGGAAGTGTCACACAATGAAGTATTTAATTGCAGTGTCAGTTGCAGCACTTATCCCGGTGCTGGCAAACGCCGGTTACGGCGGCATGGGAAACGTAGAAAGCGACGGAGGCCGATCTGTAGGCGGGGCCGCAATCATTGCGGTCGCTGCAGGGGCTGCGATAGGTTATTTTGTCGAGCGCGCTTACAACAAGGCGCAACTGGACAAACAAAATGCCAGATACAGCAGCGAATACCTGGGTGGCAAGATGGGCGCAATAGTCGGCGCGATTGGCCTCCCTCTCTTAATAGGACTCATGCGCTGACACATCAGGATCGTGGGCACCATGGTGGAGCACCGCAAGTATCGGCGGGCGAGGTAGCACCGGTTTTTCTCAACACGCTTAGGAGATCGCATTCACATGAGTTCTTGGTACAGACTGGACCTTGGCAATGGGGCCGATGCATTCGTTCCGACACGCCAAATTCAAGAGGCATTTATGAATTTGCTGATTGCGCATGGCACGCCGCGCTCAGATTGGGCGCTGTTTTCGCGCTACGACTTGCGGGCTGACAACGTGGAGCTGTATTTCACGCCAGCGTCTGCAGCACTTGCCTTGCAGTTTGGCGCGTCGCCATGCGACAAGCCAACGCACAATCAGTTCAATCTGGGGCTACTCTGCGGTGAGGCTAGCGGGCTGCTTCACCACTTCCCCGACCATCCGCGCGCACGCGACTGACGCGAAATTAGACACGACAGTCCCCGCGGGGAATCCTTCAGACCTGCCGTCAAGATACAGGCGCCACACATGGCCGTCTGGAGCACGCAGTTCAAATAACAGTTCATCAGGTTTCATCACAACTCCAGACCACCCAGCCGGGTGGTTTTTTTTCGCCTGCGGGATGCTGGCGTGGAGAAATTTTAGCGAAATATTTAGCATTGCTGTTGACAGCATTATTTAGCATCGCTAAAGTTCACCCATGCCAAACAAAGCGGCATCGGGTGAGCGGATCGGCGGTCACTGCGGAGTTCATTAAAAACAAGCACGCCGATGTTGCTGGCCCCACCTGCGGGGCCTTTGTCCGGCGAAATAGCTCCAACGGGCATGGGCCGTTGTTCTGCGCCGCCGATACCGAGGCGGTTCCCAGTCCGCCAAAGCGCGGTAAACGGGTAGGGAACCCCGCAAGGGGCTGACACCACGGGACGGTGCTGCATGTGGATGCAGCGAAGCGGCTACCAGATGCCGGGATGCCCTCGCAAGAGGGCCATCACATCAGCCAGCGTGCGCAGCTTGATCGACTGCGCGCCGAAAGGCTTTCCGAACCAAGCGCAGCACTTCGACGGGTGCGGCCAAGCGGGAGGATGTCGCTGGCTGATGTGATGGCGAATGAGAGCCTGTAGAAGCCCGAGACAGGAGCGGGCCGCCATCACCCCATCCCCTCCCCTCCTGCCATGCGCAGGGGTTTGCCCACCTCGGTGGGCTTTTTTACGCCTGCACCGCTATTACTTTGATAGCTACTCGCGCTTATTCAACAAGCGCTGCGACCTGATTTCACTCATTTTCTGGAGAGCACCAAATGGCTGCAAAGACAAAGCACGGCATGGCCAAAACCCGCGTTTATGAAATCTGGTCTTCGATGCGGAAACGCTGCCACAGCCCAGGCGGCAAGACGTTTCAGCGGTACGGGACACGCGGGATTTTTGTCTGCGAGCGATGGCGTACCTCTTTTGAGGCCTTTTATGCAGACATGGGCGACCCACCGGACGGCATGTCTCTTGATCGCATAGACAACAACGGGCCATACGCGCCAGAGAACTGCCGTTGGGCGACACCCAAAGAGCAGCAGAGGAACAGGCGCAACACCATCCGCCTGACGCTAGATGGCGTGACCAAACCACTTGCGGAGTGGGCAGAAGTAATCGGCATAAGCCCAATCACCCTGTCCACGCGATGGAAGCGTGGGTGGACAGATCAGCAAATTCTGAAAACACCAGTTCAAAAAAGAGGTGGCCCGTATGAACGAGCACGTTAATCCTGTGATGTTGGAAGCCCTGCGCGGGCACTGGCCGCTGATCGAACCCGGCACACCGCCTGCAGAGGCGCAGCGCGTGGCCGCAGACCTGGACTACCAGCAGCACCGCGAAAGTGGCCGCGCCCATCGCGCACTGCAGGATCAGGTCCAGCACAACGCGCGCATGGGGGTGTGGTCGTGAGCAGAAACGAATTTCGCGCCGAGCTGGTGAAGATCATGCCGGGCTACTCGTGGACGGTGCACAAGCCGCTCAAGTCTCGTCTGCCGTCCAAGTTGGCAGAAGATTTGCCCGAGGTGCTGGCGGCCACAGGCATCCAGTCCAGCGGCAGCAACCGGCTTTCGACACTTGAAGTCACGCGCCGAGAGGCTGGCGGAGTGGTGACATATGAGGCTCGTTCTTCGGGCTACGGCACCCGTGCGCCATGGCTGCACGAGGCCAGGGCCTGCACGCTGGCTCGCGCGCTGCGCTACCTGCAGGAGCACTACGAAAGAACAGCTGCGACCTACCGCTCGCACGCTGCGGCCCTGCAGACTGGCCGCGCAGCCATTGCCAAAGCAACAGGAGACACCCCATGACACGCGCCCCCTCATACCTGGACGACAACACCAGCACCTACGCCCGCACCTGCCCCGGCTTTGGCAAGACCGCTGCTCAGATGGCCGTGGCAATTGAGGTCTACAAGACACCAATGCACAAGCGCGCACTGTGGGCCTTCTGCCGCCACGGCTGGCTGATCGTTCCCGCAGTGCTGGCAGTGCTGGTTTTCAGCGGCTGCACAAGCGATGTGGACACGTATGCCGCGATGCAGGCGGATTTGGCCGATGCGATTCACCAGGCGGCGAAGGAGGCGTGGAAATGAGCCGCCTAAAAGACTTCGCCGCGCTATATCGCATCTATCGCCAGTGCCACAAGCCCATCCGCTCACTGCGCATGGCGTGGGTTGTATCGGGCGGGTGACATGAACTGCCCAACCGGAAAAGTTCAGCACACGCTGGCGACGGCCAAAGCCGCCAGCAAACGCGCCAGGCAGCGCACCGAAAAGCCACTCGCACCCTACCGCTGCGCCCATTGCGGGTTTTGGCACGTATGGCAGAACACCGGGCTCAAACAGCCCGTCAAGACCATCCGAAACAACCACCAATTGAGGTTTTTATGAATGCACTGACACAGACCGAAAACACAGCCCTGGCCACCAGCAGCGCCAGCAGCTATGCCCTGCTCATGGACAACAACAGCCTGGAGCGCCTGGAGCGAATTGCAGACCTGATGGCCAGCGGTAAAACAACCATCCCGCAGCACCTGCGGGGCAGCCGAGGCGATTGCTTTGCTGTGGTGCTCCAGTCGATGCAATGGGGCATGAACCCCATCGCCGTGGCCCAGAAAACCCACCTAGTCAATGGCACGCTGGGCTACGAGGGGCAGCTGGTAGCAGCCGTCGTCAACACATCCAAGGCGGTGAAGGATCGTTTTCACTTTGAGTGGTACGGCCCCTGGGAGAAGGTCATTGGGAAGTTTGTTATCAAGCGAGGCGAAAAGGGCGAGTACCGCGTTCCTGGCTGGGGAATGAGCGACGAAGAAGGGTGCGGCATCCGTGTGTGGGCCACTTTGAAAGGCGAAGCCGAACCCCGTGTACTGGATCTTCTGCTGGCCCAGGCGCGCGTGCGCAACTCCACCCAGTGGGCAGATGACCCGAAGCAGCAGCTGGCGTACCTGGCGCAGAAGAAGTGGGCGCGCTTGTACGCCCCCGATGTGATCCTGGGTGTTTACACCCCAGACGAGCTGGCAGAACCCGGCGAGAAGTTCATGGGCATGGCCGAGGATCTGACGCCCCCCGCAGCGCCTCAGCCCGCCTACACCGCAGAGCAATTTGCCGACCTGCTGCCCAGCTGGCGCAAAGCCATCGCCGCAGGCAAGGCCACGGCAGACGGTGTGGTGGGCAAGATCAAAACCAAGGGGACGGTGACAGCCGAGCAGGAGGCCGCCATTCGCGCACCACTCACAGAAGCAGAGAAGGCGGCCGCCAAGCCGCCAAGCCAGCAAGTCACCGATGTGCAGCCCAAGGCTGAAGCCGACCCGGTAGCGCCAACAGCCCAGGACCTGGAAAAGCGCCTGCGCGATGCCAAAGACCTGGACGCGCTCTATGCCGCGGCCGACCTGATTGGCGAAGTCACCGATGCAGAAGGACGCGCACGCCTGACCGCCTATTTTGAAGAACGCCAGTTCGCGCTGGAAAGCGCCTGAGAGGAACAACATGTACACCCCACTTGAAAACGCCCCCCAAGGTTCAGCCGCCTGGCTGGCCGCACGAGCCAAACACTTCTGCGCCTCGGAAGCAGCCGCAGCCCTTGGAATGTCCAAATACACCACCCGCGACGAACTGCTGCGCCAGAAGGCCACAGGCCTGACCGAAGAAGTCAGTCCAGCCAAGCAGCGCATTTTCGATGCGGGGCACGAAGCCGAGGCACTGGCCCGCCCGATTGCCGAGGGCATTGCCGGTACAGAGTTCTTCCCTGTGGTGGCCACACGCGAGGTGGATGGCCTGCCGCTGCTGGCCAGCTTTGACGGCATCGATGTGCTGGACGACCTGATCTGGGAAAACAAGCTGCTGAACCAGTCCCTGGTGCAGCAAGTGCAGGCAGGCGACCTGGAGCCGCACTACTGGCTGCAGCTGGAGCACCAATTACTGGTCAGCGGCGCATCGCGCGCCCTGTTCACCACCAGCGACGGCACGCCGGAGGGCACGCACCCGCTTTGGTACGAATCCAAGCCCGAGCGCCGCGCCCAGCTGATTGCAGGCTGGAAGCAGTTTGCCGCCGACCTTGCCGCCTGGACTCCACCCGAGGCAAAACCCGCGCCCGTAGTTGGCAAGACCCCCGACAACCTGCCCGCACTGCTGATCCAAGTGACCGGAGCCGTGACGGCCAGCAACCTGCCCGAATTCAAGGCCCACGCGCTGGAGGTGTTCAAGGGCATCAACCGCACCCTCACCACCGACCAGGACTTTGCGACGGCCGAGAGCACGGTGAAGTGGTGCGCCGACGTGGAAAGCCGCCTGGCCGCCGCCAAAGAGCATGCCCTTTCGCAAACAGCCACCATTGACGCGCTTTTCAAGACCATTGACGACATCAGCGCCGAGGCCCGCCGCACGCGGCTGGAGCTGGACAAGCTGGTGAAGGCCCGCAAGGAAGAAATCCGGGGCGAAATCGTGGCCGGTGGCATCACCGCACTGCGCGAGCACATTGCCCAGCTGAACGCGGCCATGCCCGCAGACTACATGCCCCAGGTGCCCGCCGACTTCGCCGGGGCCATCAAAGGCAAGCGAACGGTTGAAAGCCTGCGCAGCGCAGTGAACGACGAGCTGGCCCGAGCCAAGATCGAAGCCAGCAACATCGCCACCCGCATCCATGCCAACGTCAAGACGCTGGAAGCCAGCGGCCTGGTGGTGCCCGATGCCGCAACCCTGGTGCTGAAAGCGCCCGATGACCTGGCCGCCATCATCGCAACCCGCAAGGCAGCAGAGCAGCAGCGCCTGGAAGCAGAGCGCGAGCGCATCCGCCAGGAGGAAGCGTTGAAGCTGCAGCGCGAGGCGCAGGCCAAAGCAGAGGCTGACGCACGCGCCGCTGCGCAGGCTGAACTGGCTTTGGCAAAGCAGAACCCCGAAGGCCAAGAGTTGTCGCCAGCAGCGCAAGCGCTGCACGAGCAGGAAGGCAGGGAGAACTTTGCCCGCGCGCATCGACGCATCGTAGTTTCTGAGCCCGCCCCCGCCAACGTGGTGCCCATGCGCGCCGCGCCAGCTCCAGCAGAGCGCACAGGCACGCCAACCCTGCGCATCGGCACCATCAAGGAGCGCCTGCAGCACATGAGCGTGACAGCCGAAGACCTGCGCGCCCTGGGTTTTGAACCCGCTGGCCGCGAACGCGCTGCCCCGCTGTACCACGACGATGACTTCCCGGCCATCTGTGAAGCCATCGCGGCCCAGGCGCTAGAAGCCAAGGCGCAGTTCCTGCGGGATCTGGCTGTGGTTGCCGCCTGACCCACCCACCCCAACCCCAAGCCACCCACCGCGGTGGCTTTTTTCTTGGAGTCCCCATGTTCAAAAGCCTGATCGCCTACCGAATCTCCCCCCCTGTGGCCCGCTGACCTGGCCGCCATTGAGGCAGCCCTTGCCAAGTCCCCGTTCATTGAGTGCGGGGCCACGCAACAGAAGTCAGCCGGGTGGGTGCCGCCGCGCGGCGAAGCCCATGGCGCCCTGGTGGAGAGCATCGGCGGCCAGTGGATCGCCAGCCTGATGACAGAAACCAAGGCCGTGCCCGCCAGCGTGCTGGCCCGCAAGGTGGCAGAGAAGGCCGCCCGCATTGAGCAGGAAACCGGCCGCAAGCCTGGGCGCAATGAATCCAAGGAGCTGAAAGACGAGGCCATGCTGGACTTGCTGCCCATGGCCTTCACCAAGCAGGCCAGCATGTGGGTTTGGATCGACCCTACCGAGCGCCTGCTGGTGCTGGACACGACCAGCCAGGCCCGCGCCGACGAGGTGGTGAGCATGCTGGTGGATTCGCTGCCCGGCCTGTCGGTGTCGCTTCTGAACATGAAGGCCAGCCCGCAAGCGTCCATGGCGCACTGGCTGGCCACGCAGGAGCCGCCTGCAGGCTTCTCCATCGACCGCGAGTGCGAACTGAAAGCCGCCGACGAAAGCAAGGCCGTGGTGAAGTACGGCCGCCACCCCCTGGACATTGCCGAGGTGCAGCAGCACATCCAGCAGGGCAAACTGCCCACCAAGCTGGCCCTGACCTGGGACGACCGGGTTTCGTTCGTGCTCACCGAGGGGCTGCAGATCAAGAAGGTGGCGTTCCTGGACTCGGTGTTTGAAGGCACCAAGGCCGACGACGGCGGTTTCGACACAGACGTGGCCATCGCCACCGGCGAGCTGCGCAAGCTGATCCCTGACCTGATCGAAGCCCTGGGTGGCGAGGCGCAAAGCTGCGTTGCTCAGGCCGTGCAGGCGAAAGGCGAGGCGGTTGTGGAAGCCATTACTTCTGGGACCACTTCCAGCTGGCTCGGGGAAGGCCCTGACCCCCTGTACGACGAAGCTGTGAAAACCGTTCGTGCCCAGAACAAGGCCAGCATTTCCCTGGTGCAGCGGGTACTGCGCATTGGCTACAACCGCGCCGCCTGTCTTCTTGAGGAGATGGAGAAGGCCGGGGTTGTGAGCGCCATGAGTGCTGACGGGCGCCGCATGGTGCTCTCATAAGCCAAGCCCCTGAAACAACCCAGCCCGCCACCTCGCGGGCTTTTTTATTACCCACCCCATGCCAAATGGATACGCCACCCCGCCCGAGGTCATCGAGCAAATTAGAGAACTGGCAGAGCAAGGGCTTGGCCTGAGCGCCATCGCCAGAAAGCTGGAAAGGCCCAAGTCAACGGTGCACCGCGTCATCACCGTGGTGCTGAAGCGCAAGTCGTCCGCACCCGCAAAACCGGCCAGCGTGTCGATGGTCAACCGCAAGAAAAAAGGGCTAACGCTGAAAGCCGACGCACCAGTGGACGCCAGCCAGGCCGCCGTCACACGCATTGAACTGCCATCGAGCTACGGGCGGTTTTGCAATGCCGCCCAGCGTGCACCCTACGTGCCGCGCGAATTGAGCTACCGGGGGCGGGCGTGAGGGGCCAATTCTTGCAGCTGCACTCTGTTTGCAAGCTGCGCCTGTACTTCTGGCGCGTGAGCCCAGGCAACCAAGCTGCCCGCGCTGCGGTGAAACAGTCCTGCTACCGGGCATTCACGAAGTCCAGACTGGGCGGCTTCACGCGCAAAGTGATGGGGGAGCTTTCTCGCATCCAAGCCACCACCAGGGCAATCAACGAACACGCCTCTTACAAGGCCCGCCAGGACATATCAGCAACCCTGTTCATGCGTGAGCAGCAGCATGCCCTGCTCAGCGGGAAGGGTACGGAGGAACACCTGAGCCTTATCCATTCTTGGTTGGGCCATCTGCTCTACGTAGCGGTGCAGCGCATCAAACGCTTGGCCAGGGGGAGTGTTGCCTACCAGGAACTTCGGCAAAACACCCTGCGGCTGATCTGCCGGGCGCGACGCGCTCTGGTGAATGTGTGGCGGCGCTACGTGGACACCCGGCGCATCGGGTTCAAAGGCCCGGAGTTGTGGGCCTTCCGCACCGGGTACGACGAAGCCGAATTGTTCGCGGGGCACACGTCGCGGGCAGAAATGCGCGCAGCGTTCGACTACGCCAGCGATATGTGCAAGCGCAAGGGCTACAAGATCATTGAAGGCTCATACCGGTGCTGAGCCGGAAGTGCTATAAAAAACATAGCTGCTAGCGCTTATATGCAAAGCGCTGGCGGCGTTTTACCTGGAATTACCCATGACCGATAAACAAGACCCCATCACCCACGCCGCCCGCCTGCTGCGCGAAGCTGCGGAGGAGCTGCGCCAGGCGCACGCCTACAACAACAGCGAAGGCTGGGAGAACGAGACAGACGCCAAGGCCGCCTACGACGAACACCTGGCCGCAGCCCAAGCGCTGGAGGATTGGGAGGCAGCCGTGGGCGCAGGCGGGGTGAGCGGCCCGCTGATGGGCATTGCCGCCCCACCTACAGCACAAGCGGAAGGGTGGACAAAGCTACCCTGGCAACTGCCAGAGCCAGGCATGCCCGTGCTGCTGGACATTGGCAAGAAGTACCCGATCCGCGCGATGTGGGCGGCAAAGCACACCGTACAGGCAGCCGATGACGACACCGACTGGGGCGAATACGTCGAGGAAGACGATATGTACTACGCGCCCGAGGGCTGGTACGAGTGGAACCAGTGCGAGGACAACCACTGGCGCGTGACCGAAACGCCGCGCGCATGGATGCCGCTCCCTCCCACATCAGCCGAGGGGGTGGAGCATGGGTGAGCGGCCACGCATCTGCACAGACGACAACTGGACACGGGGCTACCGCTCGGAAGAAGAGGATGGCCCCCGTGCGATCCGATGGGCGACGCGAATGCTTGAGCGCATGTTTTCTCCAGATTGGACAAAGTGGCACTACACAGAAGGCGACGGATCGCAAACGGCATGCCGCCAACCCGTCCAGCTATTCACGCTTGACGGGTCGCCCCAAGAGCGTGATGTGAACTACGTCAACTGCAAGCGCTGCCTAAAAGCAATGGCGGCAATCCAGAAAGACCCATCATGACAAACCCCACCCCACACGGGCAAGTGCCCGAGGCGTTAATTGATCTGATCGACGCCTACGCAGAGACACGTCACCGCTGCGGCGGTATCTACAACGCCAAGACAGAGGCTGCGCGCAATGCTGTGATCGAAGCATTGAGCGGGGTGCGGGCACTCAGCGCAGCGCCTTCCGTGCTGAGCGACGAAGCGATTTTGAATCGCACGGGCTGCATTGACTACAGCCCAGGAACAGCAGGGTACGACCTTGAACTGATACGCTGGTATCGTACACAGATTGCATCACCCGCCCCCCAGCAGAGCAGACCTTTATCACACCCAAACCGGGAATTTCCCGGTTCGGCAAAGGGCGCGGCTATCACATCAGAATCCCCCACACCCCCAGCAGAGCAGCAAGCCACAAAGGAAACGTCGGGAGGCTTCCATGTGTGGAGAGATATATCCACCGCCCCTAAAGACGGATCGCGTTTTGTGGCGACGGGGCACAACTACGGGCTTTACAGTGAAGGTCGGCACGCATGCGTTGCGCAATGGTTCCGAGGCTCCTGGATCGAGGCGTCCGAGTGGAACGAGGCTAGCGAACTGACATACTTGACTCATTGGATGCCGCTGCCATCTCCGCCAGACGACGTGGCTGCGCCAGCAGAGCAGCAAGCCGCCCCCAAGGTAGCGCCAGCGTGGGGGCATCACGCTCGAAAACTGACACAGTGGCTGCATTGCATGAGCCACAACGACAGCTATTTTGGAGAACCTGCCGGACTTGTAAAGCAGGTCACTGGCGAGTTAAACCGACTGATCGGCGCAGCACCCCAGCCAGTGGCCCAGCAAGGCGCAGCCGATGGATTCTTCTTGCTGCTACCACAACGCCCGAAGCCGGAAGCGCCCGCTGGAACCGTCGGTCTTGACTGGGACGCGTACAGCGGCGCTCAGATGCTCGCCTTCGGACGTGACTGCTCTGATGCAGCGATTGCCGCACTCCGCACCGAGCAGCCAGCACCAGCCACCCAGCAAGCGGGGGATGTGGTCGCATATCTGGATGTCGGTGCAGGCGGTTACCTGGACTTGGGGTCAGAACTCTCGGAAGATGCTCTGCAGCAGTTGCCCAAAGGGCGGCATGCCCTGGTCATTGCTGGGACCTATGGCATTGACGGTTATGTAGCCGCACCCCAGCCAGCGCCTGATTGTCACCATCGCCCCCCGTGCGATGAGTGCGCAGCCATAGCCGCACAGGGAGGCAAGGCATGAAGTATGTGTTCAACATCCTTGCCGTCACTTTCATCGGCTGGCCTTCCGCTGTGGCGGGCTATTTGTGGAGCGCTGCATCATCCGGCTGGAGCACTGGCTGTTTTCTGTACCAGCGCCATGAAGATGCAGCCATCCGGAAGTTCACCAAGGGAGACACACCATGACCAACACGCCGAGCGATGCTGAGATTGAGGCGCTGGCCGCTGAAAACCTCAAAGCGTTCGCGCAATTCACAGGAGCTGGCGACGTCTGGGTCGAAGGTGAAGTTGCGTTTGCCCGCGCCGTGCTAGCTAAGTGGGGCTCACCACAGCCGGTTGCGCGGGAGCCGCTGACATGCGAGTGGACGCACAACGACGATGACGGCTACTGGGATACCTCCTGCGGTAAAGCGTGGAGGTTTGACGATGGTGGCCCGAAGGAAAACAACATGAACTTTTGCCACTGCTGCGGCAAGACGTTGCGCATCAAAGGAAAGGAGGCGGTGAATGCTGACACCTGAGCAAATTGACCTGGCGATACAGCAGCACGTTGACCCGGTGGCGACATACGGCAGGCTTCACAACTTTGCCCGCGCCATCGAGGCTGAAGTGCGCAAGCAGGACGACGCGCTGATTGGGCAGATGCTGGAAGTGCTGGAGTATGTTCGCAACACAGCAGAGTCCGAGTACGACAGCAAGGCCGCGCTAAGCAAGGCACAGGCAGCCATCACCGCAGCCCGCACAAGGCTGGGAGAAAAGACATGAGCCGCCGATCCCGCACGCGCCGCGACAAGCGAGCGCCCATCCCTGAATTTGACGATCCACAGCCCCGCCACTGAGCGGGGTTTTTCATTTCTGGAGCCACCATGGCCGAAAACACCAAGATCGAATGGACTGACCACACTTTCAACCCCTGGATTGGCTGCACCAAGGTGGGCCCTGGGTGCGATCACTGCTACGCCGAAAACCTCATGGACAAGCGCATGGGCGTGGCCGTTTGGGGGCCGGGCAATGAGCGAGTGCGGACCAAGGACGCCAACTGGAAGATGCCGCTGCGCTGGAACGCACAGGCCGACGCTTTCATGGCCCAGCATGGCCGCCGCCAGCGGGTGTTCTGCGCATCGCTCGCAGACGTGTTCGACAACGCGGTGGACCCGCAGTGGCGCGCAGACCTGTTCGAGCTGATCGCCGCCACGCCCAATCTTGACTGGCTGCTGCTGACCAAGCGCATCGGCAACGTGGGCAACATGCTGCCCGTGCCGTTCGACTTCGACAAGCACTACCCCAACGTCTGGATCGGCGCCACCATCGTCAACCAGGTCGAGGCCGACCGCGATATTCCAAAGCTGCTAGACGTGCCAGCGCGCGTGCGGTTCCTGAGCATGGAGCCGCTGCTGGGCCCGGTGGACTTGACGCACATTGAGGTTTTCGGCGGCGATGCCGAAATCTATCCCCTCAAAGGCACGACCGATTGCGTGGATGACGAAGGCGCGCCAACCGATGACGTTCCAGCACTGGACTGGGTGATCGTCGGCGGCGAAAGCGGCCCAGGTGCACGCCCCATGCACCCCGACTGGGCCCGCAGCCTGCGCGACCAGTGCGAGGCAGCCGGTGTGCCGTTCCTGTTCAAACAGTGGGGCGAATGGGGAGAACCCGACTCCATCGAACGAACCGGCATCGCACACTGCGGATGGTTTGAGCAGGACCGACGCGACGGTGGTGTGCCGCGCCATGAATGTCCAGGGCCACTGCAAAACGGCGTTGAACTGGCATCGCTACGACCAGAAGTCTTCCGGGTTGGCAAGAAGGCCGCAGGCCGTCTGCTGGATGGCCGCACCTTGGACGGCTTCCCGGCCCCATGACTACCACGCCCGACTGGCCCGCCGCCGACAGGGCCTACCAGCAGCACCACGCAGCCTGCCCCCAATGCCGCGCGTCAGGCACAAGCCCAAACACCCAGCAGCGCTGCCCCGAGGGGGCGCAGCTCTGGGCCCAGTACAACCAGGCGGGTGATCCGCCGCATTTCACTTGGCTGAGGAAGCGCCAGGGGAGGAAACCATGACCCAAGAAACTGTCCACGTCCTGGACCCGTGCTGCGGCAGTCGGATGATGTGGTTTGACAAAGCAGACCCGCGTGCAATCTTTGGCGACCGCCGCAGCGAAACCCTCACAGTTACAGACCGTTCTCACCGCGAGGACGGCACGCGCACGCTGACCATCGAGCCCGATGTGCTGCTGGACTTCCGGGCCCTGCCCTACCCCGACTGTAGTTTCAAGCTGGTTGCGTTCGATCCACCGCATGTCGTGCGCGCTGGCCCGCGCAGCTGGCTGGCCGCGAAATACGGGAAGCTGGGCCAGGACTGGCGCGATGACCTGCGCCAGGGGTTTACCGAGTGCTTCCGTGTGCTGGAGCCCGAGGGAGTGCTGGTCTTCAAGTGGAACGAGACACAGGTGAAGCTCCGTGAGGTGCTGGCCCTGACACCTGAGAAACCACTGTTCGGCCAAGTCAGTGGACGCGGAGGCCTCACGCACTGGTTGGTGTTCATGAAGCCTTGCAAGGTGGCCACATGAAGATCATCCACATCAGCTACGGCGGCCCAGACCGCAAGATCAGAGACGCCACGGGCAAGGTGTGGCGCTTTGAAATGCACCCTTACTGCGGCCCCGCAGCGCAGGACGCAGAGGGCGAACTGCTGGAGGCACAGCCCGGCCCGCGCTCCCTTTTCTGGGAGGCGGTCACCGCCTGGGCCCGACAGGGTGCCGTCATCGGCCCCGATGGCTTCTGCGCCTGGAAGCCAAGCCATGCACCCGAAACAGTCCACCTCGGCGGCAAGCACTACGCACTGGCCAGCAGCAAGCTGGCGAAAGAACACCGGAGAACGACACCATGACCACCAAAGAAAAGGAAATTTTCACCACCGAAGAAGCCGCCGAAATGATGGGCTGCTCACCGTCCACCATCGAGGAGCATGCCCGCAACCGTGTGCTTCCAGGCCTGCGCATGGGCCACGAATGGCGGTTTCCCCGTGAAGCCTTCATGAAAGCCATCAACACCCTGGCCATCACCGGGGAGTTGCACCGCAAGTCAACCAGGCGCGCAGTGCAGGCCGTGGCCAGCACCAAAGAGCGCAAACCCGGCCGGCGCCGGGATATACCTACGCTGCCTACATTGCACTCAGTCGGCTAGACAGGTCTTCACCACGGAGCGACGCATAGCGCAGCACCATGCTGTAGTCGCTCCAGCCCATGATCTTGCAGATTTCCACATCGGAAAACACCCACCGGCCATCCTTACCGCGCAGCTCAAACCACCGGCAGCAGGCTTCGTGGCGCAAGTCGTGCTCCTTCATGTCGGGCAGCTCCACATGGCGGAACAGGCTGCGAAACCGTGAGGTCAGCTGGTTGGTGGTGCGCTTCATGGTGTCCTTGTCGCCATCCCAGTAGCTGAACACCAGGCCCACGCGGCCCGTGCACCAGGCGCGCAGCACGGCCGCAATGCCAGGTTTCAGGGGCACCGTGCGCGGCTTGGCCGACCCGCGGTGTCCCTTGGAGCCTTCCACGTTGATAAAGCCACGGGCAAAGTCAATTTGGGACACGCGCAGGGTGTACGCCTCTTTCATGCGCAGGCCGGTATCAAGCACCAGCCGCAGGAACATTTTTGCCTCGGGGTCGGGCGCCAGGGCGCGCAACTTGCCCGGTAGCTTGATGCCATCCAGCGCCTGCAGCAGTAGCGATTCTTCACTCGGGGCAAGCCTGCGCTCTCGGGTAGTGTCCTTCTTGGCGGCTAATCCCGCACGCGCGGCCTCTGCCGTGTCCTTGTCAGAATAAACACTGTAGCCACGGGGAAGCTGGCGCAGCGGATTGGGCGGCACGCCCTCCCCGGCTGGCACTGTGCGCCGCCAATGCCAATCCATCACCCGAGCCAACGCGCCCACCCTCTTGCGGATAGAGCCCGGCGCCAGGTTCCCCACCTTGCGCCCGAACGCCCCACGAACATCCCCCCTACCCGTTTTCAGTTTCCGAACATAGTCCTCCACCCACCGGTAGGTTATGTCCGCCACCGTCACGCCCTGCAGATCATCGCGCTGCATGACGGTCAACAGTTCAGCCTCAGTGGGCGCCACAGGCGCATGGTTCAGATAGCCCTGCACCACGGCAGAGAGAAACTGTGAATTCTGGGTAGCCTTTTCGTGCTTCTGCTTGGCCTGCGCCTCGTCCATCAGCACCTGGGGCACAACGCCCTGTTTCAACAACCCATCCACTTGCGCCTTGAACGCCTCAGCTTCTGCCATGGTGTCGAAGGTGTAAAAAAGTGGCCTGGGCAGCACCTTGTTCTTGATTCGGAGCTGAAACTTGCCCCCGCGCGGTTGAATGCTTGCCATGGGGCGTGATGGTAGCGGGTAGCAGCGGGTAGCGTGCTACCTTTTCCGGGTAGCCAACTGCCGATTTCCAGCCTATTCTGGGCCAAAAACAAAAAAGCCTGCTACTGTTTTAGTAGCAGGCTTTCTTTATCTGACGCGGTGTTGGGTGGTAGGACGTACAAGATTCGAACTTGTGACCAACGGATTAAAAGTCCGCTGCTCTACCAACTGAGCTAACGTCCCAACCTGTCTATTTACATTTCTGTAAAGACTCAAATTATAGCCTGAATTTCAGGACTAAGAAGAAACCCCGGCAATTTTGTCGAGCACCCAGCCGGCCGCACATTGGCCAAAAGTCGCCGTCACCGCCACCACCGATCCATAGCCATGGCAGTTGAGCGATCCGTCACCCCCACTTTCCAGCGCACATGAAGCGTCGGGCGGCGCCACGGACTCACGGCTAAAAACGCAGGAGACACCGATTTTTTTACCGTCTCGTGCAGCACGGTGGTGTTTTCTGAGGCGGTAACGAAGCTGCGCCAACAGAGGGTCATGCGTCGTGGCAGACAGGTCATCGATATCCACCTTGTGGGCTTGGCGCTTGCCCCCTGCGGCACCTACCGAAATCAACAACTGCTTGTTGGCGAGGGCCCATGCAGCCATGGCTGTCTTCGCTCGCACTTGATCGCAGGCATCCACCACTGCAGACACTTTCACGCCGCCGAGCAGCTCCGGCCAGTTCTCAGGCTCGACAAAGTCTTCGATGCAATGAACCACGCAACCTGGATTGATCAGCGCGATCCGGTCACGCATGGCAAGCACCTTGGCTTGACCCACCGTGGTGGACACCGCATGGATTTGGCGGTTGATGTTGGACTCAGCCACATGGTCCAAGTCCACCAAGGTCAGTTGGCCGACACCACTGCGGGCCAAGGCCTCGGCCGTCCAGGAACCGACCCCGCCCACACCCACGACAACGACATGAGCATCACGGATGCGCTGAGCCCCGCCCACTCCGTACAGCCGCTCCAGACCGCCGAATCGGCGCTGGGTCACTTCGTCCGGCAGCTGCGTGACTTCGGCGGTATTTGACGCAGACAAAGAATTGGATGTCACTTCAAGCGCGCAAGTCGTTCTTTGGCAGCGGCGGCGGCTTCAGATTGCGGGTAAACGCGCACCAAATCTTCCAGCGTTTTTCGGGCTGCACGGTTGTCTTTGAGTTCCAACTGGCAATTGGCGATCGAGAGAGCCGCCTCGGGTGCACGTGCGTGCGAAGGCGCATCCGAAAGCAACTGCTTGAAATTGCCAATCGCTTCTTTGTACTCGCGCTGCGCATACTGCGCATTACCCAACCAAAAACGGGCAGATGGGCCATAACCGCTTCGGGGGTATTGACGCACGAAGGATGCGAAAGCCGTGTTGGCCTCGGCAAACTTGCCAGAACGGAAGACTGCCAGGGCGGCTTCGAAATCACGCTTTTCAGCAGGGTCCGCCTGGAACTCCTGTCCGTCCAGCGTCACCTTGACCGGCTCGAACTTGCTCAGCCTTTCGTCCACCCCTTGGGCGATGTCTTTTTGACGGCGCTGCAGGTCCGCAACGTCCCTGATGAGCTGCTCATTTTGGCCGCGCAATTTCGCCTGCTCCACCCGCAGCACCTCGATCTGGTTTTGCAGATCCAGCAGGATGCGGCGAAGTTGCTCGGTGTCTTGGCGGTGCTCGTCCGCTGCCTTTTGCTGGGCAGCCTGCATGGAATCCACACGCTGGCGAAGCTCCAGGATGGCACGACGTGCCTCACCGTCTTCAAAAATGGCTGCGTTGCTGGCCGAAGCAAAAAGCCCCGCCAGCACAAGGGCCAGCAGGGATTTCACGGGTTTGGCGATCACACCGGTGCGCATTAGCGGTACGACAGTTCAGCACGGCGATTTTTCGCGTGCACTTCTTCCGTGCCACCTTGGGCAGCAGGCTTTTCCTTGCCGAAGCTCACAGCTTCCACCTGTGCATCCGACACGCCCAGCAATGCCAGAGCACGACGAACGGCTTCTGCACGCTTTTGGCCCAGAGCCAGGTTGTATTCGCGGCCACCGCGCTCATCGGTGTGGCCTTCCACCATCAGTTTGCGGTTACCGCCAGCTTTGATGAAGCGGGCATGTGCCTCAATCAAAGATTGGAATTCTGGCTTGATGACATAGCTGTCGTAGTCAAAGTACACGATGCGGCTCACGCCCACCGGGCCAGCAGCATCGCGAGCCGACTGGCCCAGATCTACCCCGGCCACGCCGCTTTGGCTGGTGTTACCAGAGTTGGCACCGCTACCAGTGGTAGAGGTAGAGCCTGTTTTGTCTTCGACAGGCACATCGTCGAGCTTGACGCCAGAGCTGCAGCCTGCGGCAAGAAGTGCGACGAGGGAAAGGGCAAGGGTTGCGTGTTTGATCATCAAAAATCTCCAGAAATTACGGATTGCTAAAAAGAGTCAAAAGTTCATTGTTTTTGAAACGAGCCCCAGTCAGGCTCGCGAATGTCCCCTGCTTGTCCTGCCAGGCGTGCCTTGATTTTTCCGTCCAGCGTTGTCGTCATCAGAGCCTCACGCCCCTGCTGCTGAGTCGCGTACACCAGCAGTCGGCTGTTGGGTGCAAAGCTCGGATTCTCATCCGCTGTCGTGTCTGTAATGGCATTGACTGCGCCGGAAGCGAGATCCATGACGTGCAGCTTGAAGGCCCCGCCCACCCGAGAGATGAAGGCAAGCCACTTGCCATCGGGGCTGATGCTGGGGGAAATGTTGTAATTTCCAGAGAAGGTCACTCGCTCAGCACTACCGCCGCCAACGGGAACCCGATAAATCTGGGGAGCGCCACCACGATCGCTCACGAAGTAAATCGTGCGACCATCGCTCGAAAACACCGGCTCCGTGTCAATGCCAGAACTTTGCATAAGACGACGTGGCTCTCCTCCATTGGCGTCAATGGTGTAGAGCTGCGAGCCGCCGTCACGGCTGAGGGTGACCGCCAAAGTGCGGCCATCTGGAGCCCAGGCAGGAGCACTGTTGGAGCCGCGGAAATTCGCAATCAAACGGCGACGCCCCGTGGCCACATCGTGCACATACACCACGGGCTTGCGCGATTCGAAAGACACGTAAGCGATCTGCCCGCCGCTCGGAGACCACGCAGGCGAGATGATGGGCTCGGGGCTGGACAGCGCGGACTGGGCGTTCTCACCATCCGCATCCGCCACCCAGAGGCTGTAGCGAGAACCGGTCTTGGTCACGTAAGTGATGCGCGTGGAAAACACGCCTCGCTCGCCCGTGAGCTTTTCGTAAATGAAGTCGGCGATACGGTGCGCCACCAAGCGCAGATCGCCTTGGGTCACGACAAAGCTTTGCCCACCCAAATCCTGACCCCGAACCACGTCCCAGAGCCTGAAGCGCACGTCATACCGGCCATCGGCAATACGGGTGATGCTGCCGGTAGCCAGAGAATCGGCGCTTTTTTGCCGCCACATTGCCACGTCAGGGCGGGACGATTCGTCCAGCGCAGCGCCAGAAGCATCGATGGAGCGAAACTGACCACTGCGCTCCAAGTCTGCCTGAACAATTGCAGCAATCTTCTGGGGAGCCTGGGCATCGCCACGAAACGGAGCGATGGCAATCGGCAATTGCGTCAAGCCCACGCCGGTGACTTCGACACGAAACTGCGCCATGGCCGGCGCTACCGAGGTCGCGGCCAAGGCAGCCAGCACATTTCGGCGGTGATGGAGCGGCTTGGCCGCAGCGAGAATTTGGTGTGAGTGGTGTTCGATGGTCATTGGCGTTCAGAAATAGCCGAACTATCGCAGTCTGGCGGAAGACAACCTTCAATGTTACACACTGGAAAGCACCCCCTGTGACAAACTGTTCGGCATCCCTTACAGGGAAAGGCATTTTTTGCGACTTTCAGGCACCCATGGATTCCACGCGTCTTCCGGCGTGAACGGGGCCAGAGAACCTGCCAACAACGCGTAGTCCAAGCGTGCATGCAACTTTGGCGCACGCAGTTGTTGCTCTGCCCCGCCCACTTCAACCCGAAGTGCAATGCCGCAACCGTAGAATCCGCGTCACATGCAAGCAAATGAATCGCAAGGCGAGCAGCGCGCCACCTCCAGCCTTCCCTTGATGACCAGACTGGCCCGGCTGGCGGTCTACTTCGGGCACCAGCGGCTTGCATGGGGCTTGGCGATTGCCGCGACCTTGGTCGGCGCTGTGACCGAGCCCATGATTCCTGCCCTCTTGCAGCCGTTGCTGGACAAGGGATTCACCCAAGGCACCCTGCAGGTGTGGACGGTTCCTCTGGCCATCATGGGGGTCTTCCTGATCCGGGGCCTGGCTCAATTCATAGGCCAATACGCGCTGGCCAAGATTGCCAACGAGGGCATGCTCCTGTTGCGCAAGGCTCTGTTTGAGCGTGTGCTGGCAGCAGAAATGGGCCTGTTTGGCCGCCAATCGGCCAGTGCGCTTTCGAACACGGTGGTGTACGAGGTGCAGAACGGATCCAACCTGCTGGTGCAAGCGCTTCTGGGCCTCTCTCGGGATGGCTTCACATTGATTGCCCTGCTGGGATACCTGCTGTACCTGAACTGGCAACTGACGCTGATCGTGGCCGTGGTAGTGCCGGGCGTGGCCTGGATCATGAAAACCTTGTCACACCGTCTGTACAAGCTCACCAAATTCAGCCAGCAAGCCACCGATGAACTCGCCTACGTGGTGGAAGAAAACGTACTGGCCCACCGCATGGTGCGCCTGCACGGTGCCCAGCAAAGCCAGGCAAGCCGTTTCGGCGCGCTGAGCCAGAGCCTGCGACGCCTGGCGATCAAATCCACCATCGCCTCAGCTGCCATGACGCCGCTGACCCAATTGTTGGCCGCCGCAGCCTTGTCTGTGGTGATCTGCATTGCCCTGTGGCAAAGCCGTGGGGTGGTGGACTCCAAAGACGTCACGGTCGGCGGGTTTGTCTCGTTCATCACCGCGATGTTGATGCTGATTGCCCCCATCCGCCGGCTGGCTGATGTGGCCAACCCCATCACGCGTGGCGTTGCTGCGCTGGAACGAGGTTTATCGCTATTGGGTGACACCGGGGCAGAATCGGAAGGCACGCACACTGCCGACCGGGTGCGGGGAGAGATTGTGCTGAACCAGGTCAGCGTCTCTTTCGGCGCAGAACAGGCGCCAGCGCTCAACAACGTCAGCCTGCGTGTGGCACCGGGCGAGATCGTGGCGCTGGTGGGCCCCTCGGGCGCAGGCAAGACAACTCTGGTCAACCTGCTGCCACGTTTCGTCAACAGCAGCCAGGGCCAGATCACGCTCGACGGGCATGAGCTGAGCACCTGGAACCTGGCCTCCCTGCGCAGCCAATTTGCCATGGTGAGCCAGGACGTGGTGATGTTCAACGACACCATCGCGGCCAATGTGGCGCTGGGCAGCGCCATGGATGAAAAGCGGGTGCACGAGTGTCTGGCGGCAGCCAATCTGGCCGAGCACATTGCGGCGCTACCTCAGGGCATTCATACCGTGGCAGGCCACAATGCAGCGCAACTGTCTGGGGGGCAACGGCAACGTTTGGCCATTGCCCGTGCGCTGTATAAAAACGCTCCCATCCTGATACTGGACGAAGCGACTTCAGCGCTCGACACCGAATCCGAGCGCCTGGTTCAAGACGCCTTGCAGCGGCTGATGCAAGGAAGAACCACGCTGGTAATTGCCCACCGCCTCTCGACCATTGAGCATGCCGATCGCGTGGTCGTCATGGAGCGCGGGGCCATCGTGGAGCAAGGCACCCACGCGCAACTGATGGCTTCGGGTGGCCTCTACGCCCGCTTGCAAAGCCGTACGGGCACGCCCGCAGAGCTTTGATGGCGCGCCGCTACGCGCACCAGTAGCCGTCAATCACCAGGAGCCGGCGTTGGGCTGGCGCTTGCGAATCGCTGCGGAAAGCTGCGCAGCCAATTCGCTGCGGCTGACCCGCTGCGCAAAATTCACAGCGGTCAAACCCAGCTGGTTTTTCAGGGTGGGGTCCGCCCCTTCATCCAGCAATAACTTCACCATCTCTGCGGAGCCATACTGCGCGGCCATCATCAAAGGCGTGGTGCCATTGGGAGAAGCAGCGTCGATATAGGCATGGCTCTCCAGCAACAGCGCAGCAATGCGCAAATGCTGCTCAGTGCCACCAGACGCAGCGTAGTGCAGCGGCGCCCAGCCGGTCTTGTTGACATCTGCATCGCGAGCGATCAGCTTGCGCACCGCTTCCACATTGCCCTTGATGGCCGCCATCATCAGCGGGCTTTCGTCCTGCGCGTTGCGTGCTTCCACCTGCGTGTTGCGCGCGGCCAGCAAAGCGTCGAATGCTTTGTCGGACTCTTGTTTCAAGGCAATGACCAAACCCACCTGCCCTTTGGCATCGCGTGTGTTGGGATCGAAACCCCGGCGCAGCAAGGCGGTGATAGTGGCAGGGTCGTCGCGCAAAATGGCCGTGAAAAAATCTTCGTACGAGCCTGCCCAAGCCAGAGGGCTAACTACTGCGGCCCCTGCGGCCAACAGCACAGTGCGGCGATGGATCATGGCATCACCCCTTTGAACAGCGTTTCAAAGTTGCGGCTGGTGGCGTGTCCCACCTCTTCCACCGCAATGCCTTTGCACTGCGCCACCTGCTGGGCCACATAGGGCACAAAGGAAGGATTGTTGGTTTTCCCTCGGTACGGCACCGGCGCCAGATAGGGGCTGTCGGTCTCGATCAAGATTCGGTCCAGCGGAGTGAATGCCACCACGTCACGCAAGTCCTGCGCGTTCTTGAAGGTGATGATGCCGGAGAACGAGAGGTAGTACCCCAGGTCCAGCGCAGCCCGGGCCACCTGCATGGATTCCGTGAAGCAATGGAAGACACCGCCCGCGATGTTGCCTGCACCATCTTCCCCTTCTTCCCGAAGGATGGCCAATGTGTCGTCCGACGCACTGCGGGTGTGGATGATCAACGGTTTGGCGCAGGCGCGCGCCGCGCGGATATGGGTGCGGAAACGGTCGCGCTGCCACTCCAGATCAGCCACACTGCGCCCGCCCTTGCGGTCTTCCATGCCGTAATAGTCCAGGCCGGTTTCGCCAATCGCCACCACACGGGGCAACCCGGCCTTGGCCAGCAAGTCCTCCACAGAGGGCTCCTGCACGCCCTCGTTGTCGGGGTGCACGCCCACCGTGCTCCAGAAGTTGTCGTAGGCCAATGCCAGAGCGTGCACGTCACCAAACTCTTCCATGGTGGTGCAGATACAAAGGGCCCGGTCCACGCGGGCATCGGCCATCGCCTGGCGAATGGCCGGCATTTGGCTCACTAGTTCGGGAAACGAGAGATGACAGTGCGAGTCAATAAACATGCGGCATCAAAATAAAAAAGCCGACCAGCCAGCGCAGGTCGGCACAGGGCGCAACGGCGCCATCAAATGGTCTGGGTAGGACGCTCCGAGCCCAGGGCAGTTCCCAAGATTTCTTCGATCTTGAGCTTGAGCAGACGGGATTTTTCGTCTTTTGGAAACTGGATGCCCACCCCCTGGGTGCGATTGCCGGCCGCACGCGCTGGAGTCACCCACGCCACGCGCCCCGCCACCGGGTAGCGCTGGGTATCTTCGGGCAAGGTCAGCAGCACATAGACGTCGTCGCCCAGCTTGTAGTCGCGCTGGGTGGGGACAAAAATGCCACCTTCTACAAAAAAAGGAATGTACGCAGCATACAAAGCGCCCTTTTCCTTGATGGCCAGCTGCATGACGCTGGGACGGGGGGCATTGGACGGAGTGCTCATGGTCAGGAATGCGTTGGTTGTCTGGAGTGTAGGGTGTTTCGCGCCTGGGCGACAAGCGCTTCCAGCATGAGTCCAGCATTGAAGGGGTGGTCTGCCGTGCGTGCCTCCTTGGCCAGCGCCTTGGACCAGCGGGTGAGCGCGGCCAAGGGAGGAGGCTTGGGCAAGTCGGCCGCAGCGAAGTAGCGCGGCGCGGCTCCTACCGCCACGGCCAGCAAGTCATGGCAGAGCTTTTGCAAGGCCTCAATGGCCTGCGCGGGCGTCCAGTCGCCCAGCGCGGTGACATCACCACGCGCCACCGCCTGCGGCAGCGATGCCCAGGCCTGGGGGCTGCGCCCTGAACGGGCCACCGCCAGCGCATCATCAGGCCGCCCGCCCGCTGCACGCAAAAACGCGGTGGCCGCATCGGCGGCAACGCCTTTCGATTGCAGCCACTGCAACATATCGGCCTGCGCAGGCCACGTCATGGTATGGCCCAGGCAACGGCTGCGAATGGTGGGCAGCAACTGGTGCGCAGCCTCGCTGGCCAGCACAAAACGCACGTCGCCCGGCGGCTCTTCCAGCGTCTTGAGCAGCGCATTGGCCGTGACGTGGTTCATCTGCTCTGCGGGGTAAACCAGCACCGCCTTGCCGCGCCCTCGGGCAGAGGTACGCTGTGAAAACTCCACCGCATCGCGCATGGCTTCCACGCGAATTTCGCGGCTGGGTTTGCGCTTCTTGTCGTCGATTTCGGCCTGGGCTTTTTCCGACAAGGGCCAGCCCAGCTCCATCATCTGCACTTCGGGCATCAGCACGCACAGATCCGCATGGGTGCGCACCTCGATGGCGTGGCAACTGGCGCACTGGCCGCACGCTCCGTGCGGGGTGGGTGCATCGCACAGCCAGGCGCGCACCAGCTCCAGGCCCAGGGCGTACTGCCCCATGCCTGAAGGGCCTTGCAGCAACCACGCGTGGCCACGTTGCGCGAGCAAGGTGGTGCGCTGCGCCGCAATCCACGGCGCCAGTGCGGGGGACTCGCTGGAAGGCAGATTGCTCACGCGACGGCTCCTGGCGTGGGCACCATGATGGACAACCACCCCTTGCGCACAAACACGCTGGTGAGCTGCTGCCAAACACGGTGGCGGTCCTGTGCGGCATCGATGCGGGCGAAGCGCTGGGGCGCGGCAGCCGCCCGGTCGGCATAGCCCTGGGCTACGCGCCGGAAGAACTCCACGGGCTGGGACTCGAACCGGTCAGGCACACGCGCACCTGCCAGCCGCTCGGCCGCTACTTCGGGGGCCAAATCAAACCACACGGTCAAATCGGGTTCACGCATCAAATCAGGCTCTGGCGCAACACCAGTCTGCGCCATGCGCTCCAAAATCGATAGCAAATTCGTATCAAACCCGCGCCCAGCGCCTTGGTAGGCAAAAGTGGCATCGGTGAAGCGGTCGCACAGCACCACATCGCCGCGCGCCAGGGCCGGTTCAATCACCTGGCACAAATGGTCGCGCCGGGCGGCGAAGATCAACAGGGCTTCGGTCAGCGCATCCATGGGGTCATTCAACACCAGCTCGCGCAGCTTTTCGGCCAGCGGGGTGCCGCCGGGCTCGCGGCTGAGCGTAACGTTGCGCCCCTGGGCCCGAAAGGCTTGTGCCAGGCCGTCGATGTGCGAGGACTTGCCTGCACCGTCGATGCCTTCAAACGAGATGAATAAGCCAGAACGTGACATGGAACCCTTCAGTGTTGAGGCCGTGCCCCATCAAGTCGATCAACCGCCATCTACCGCATGCACGCCAGTTACTGCGATTGCCCCCGCTGGTAGCGATTCACCGCGCGATTGTGTTCGTCCAGACTGGTGCTGAAATGGCTGGAGCCATCGCCCTTGGCCACAAAGTACAGCGCACGGGTGGACGCTGGCTGCACCGCGGCCAACAGAGCCGCCTTGCCCGGCATGGCGATGGGCGTGGGCGGCAAGCCGGGACGGGTGTAGGTGTTCCAGGGCGTGTCGGTCTGCAGGTCACGGCGGCGCAGGTTGCCGTCAAACTTCTCGCCCAGGCCGTAGATGACGGTGGGGTCGGTCTGCAGCAGCATGCCCACCCGCAGGCGGTTGGCAAACACCCCGGCAATTTGCGCCCGGTCGCTGGCCCGGCCGGTTTCTTTTTCAACAATGCTGGCCAGAATCAGCGCCTCGTCGGGTGACTTCAGCGGCACGTCCGACGCCCGTGCAGCCCATGCGGCCTCCAACCGGCGGTCCATGGCGTGCAAGGCACGGCGCAGCAGCGCCAGGTCGCTCGAACCCTTGGCATACGAATAGGTGTCAGGAAAAAACCGCCCTTCCGGATGCACACCCGGGCGGCCCAGCTGGGCCATGATTTGCTCAGCCGTCAGCTGCGCCGTGTCTTGTTTGATCTGATCTTCCTTGGCCAGCGCCTGGCGCACCTGCCGGAAGGTCCAGCCCTCCACCAGAGTCAAGGTCCGCAAGGCCTCCTCGCCGCGCACCAGCATGCGCAGCAAACTGCGTGGCGTGGTGCCTGCCGGAATCTCGTAGTTGCCCGCCTTGATCAGGCGGTCTTGGCCAGACAGGCGAAACCAGGCGTAGAGCAGCTGCGCGTTGGTCTGCGCACCCGCAGCCACCACATCACGGGCCACGCCGCGCGGGGTGGAGCCGGGCTCAATCGCCAGCTCTAGCGGCTCGGCACCTGTGGCCAGGGGCTCGTGCAACCACCATGCGGCAGCGGCGCCGCTGGCGATCAATAAAACAAACACCCATGCCAGTAAACGTCGCACAACCCTGCTGCCTGTGTGAAAAGGAGGGGGCATCATAATTCAGCCATGACGCAGCTTTTGAACGGTATTGCCCCCCTGTCCCACCTCGGCGTGATTCGCGTGGAAGGCGAAGACGCCGCGAAATTCCTTCACGGCCAGTTGACGCAGGACTTTGCGCTGCTGGACATGCAGCACGCCCGGCTGGCGGCTTTTTTGTCGGCCAAGGGCCGAATGCAAGCCAGCTTCATCGGCTTCAAGCGCAGCGCCACCGAAGTGCTGCTGGTCTGCAGCCTGGACTTGCTCGCACCCACGCTCAAGCGCCTGTCGATGTTTGTGCTGCGCGCCAAGGCCAAGCTCAGCGATGCGACGGCGGACTTCGCACTCTACGGGCTGGCGGGTGACACTATCAAAACCATAGCTGGCAGCGCTTTACCTGCTTGGTCCAAGGCCGATTTTGATCAAAACACGATCATCCACCTCTACCCGGCCGCAGGCCAGCCGCGCGCGCTGTGGATCGCCCCCCAGGGCAGCCCCGCACCCCAGGGCCCGCAGCTGGACCCGTCAATCTGGCTGTGGAGCGAGGTGCAAAGCGGTGTTGCCACGCTCACGGCACCGCTGGTGGATGCGTTTGTGCCGCAAATGCTCAACTACGAATCGGTGGGCGGTGTGAACTTCAAGAAGGGCTGCTACCCCGGCCAGGAAGTGGTGGCGCGCAGCCAGTTCCGGGGCACACTCAAGCGCCGTACCTATCTGGCGCACGCCAGCAGCGACATCGCCGTAGGCAGCGAAGTCTTTGCCGCCGACGACCTGGAGCAGCCTTGCGGCACGGTGGTGCAGACTGCGCCTTCGCCGCAAGGGGGCGTGGATGCGCTGGTCTCGCTGCAGATTGCTGCCACCGAACAACCGTTGCAGGTGGGCGCAGCCGGCGGCGTGGCATTGCAGTTGCAAGCCCTGCCGTACCCGCTGCTGGAAGATATTTAAGAGTCTGCCTGCACAACCCCTGCAAGGGCGCCAGCAGGCTTGGCGCTCAAAGCGCCTGGGTCATCAGCACATGGGCCAGCCCGGCCTCCTCATAGGGCGCACCCGCCACCGTGAACCCCGCCCGCTCATAGAACCCTTGTGCGCTGCACTGCGCGTGCAGTTGCACCTGCGTGTCACCCCGGGCGCGCGCGGCCTCTAGCAAGGCAGCCAGCAGCACACGGCCCCACTGGGCACCGCGCACGGACCGGTCTACCGCCATGCGCCCAATGCGGCCCACGCCCGGTGCTTGCTGCAGCAGCCGCCCCGTAGCCACAGGCTGCCCCAGTCGGTTGTAGAGCACCGCGTGGCGCGCGCTGGCATCCAGCGCGTCTGCTTCCACATCGGCGGGTATGCCCTGTTCGCGCACAAACACCGCCGTGCGCAGGCGGGCGGCATCGCGGCCCAGCGTATTCCAGTCACCCGTGCGCACTTCGACCATCTCGGCACCGGCCTCGTACCCCTCCAGCATGGCCCGTAGCGCGGCAGGCACGGGGGTGGATGTCTGGGTGGCGGGGTCTGCAAACACGTAAATCAGTTCGCCAGTGACCAGCAGCCGGTCGCCACAGAAAATGGGCGCTTCAAACGCACAGGACGAGTTGCCAATGCGCGCGCAGCGCAACCCCACGTCCAGCGTGTCGTCCAGCTTGGCCGAGGCGTGGTATTCCACCGTGGCCTTTTTCACATACATCTCGCCGCCCAGGATGTGCATGCTGGCCTCATACGGCAGCGCCAGCGCGCGCCAGTATTCCGACATGGCGGTGTCGATGTACATGAGGTAGTGGGCGTTGAACACGATTTTCTGCATGTCCACTTCGGCCCAGCGCACGCGCAGGCGGTGCATACAACGGAAGTTCTGGCGTTGCATTCGGTATCACTCCATTCCAAAGGCTTGGCGCAGCGCGCGGGCTGCGTCGGCGTGGGCTTTCAATGCCTCGGGCACGGCACGTCCCATCTTGATGAATTCATGCGTCACGCCACGGTAGATTTCCAGATCGACCGCCACACCGCTGGCGCGCAATTTGTCGGCATAGTCCACGCCTTCGTCCACCAGCGGGTCACACTCGGCCAGGCCGATCCACGCAGGGGCCACGCCTTCGACATCGGGCGCGTGCAGGGGGGCAAACCGCCAGTCCTCCCGCTCGGCCCGGCTTTGCACATAGTGCCCAAAGAACCAGCTGATGGCGGGCTCTTCCAGCACCAGGCCGCGCGAGTAGGTGGCGTGGGAGGGAGTGTCCTGGTGCGCCGCGCAGCCTGGATAAAACAGCAGCTGCAAAGCCAGCGGCAGGCCCGCATCGCGCGCCAGGATGGCGTTGACTGCCGCCAGGGTGCCCCCGGCGCTGTCGCCCCCCACCGCCAGTCGGGCGGGGTCTGCGCCCAGCGTGGCGGCGTGCTGGGCCAGCCAGGCCAGCGCGTCCCACGCGTCATTGCTGGCTGTGGGGAACCGGTGCTCCGGCGCCAGCCGGTATTCCAGCGACACCACCATCGCCCCCGAAAGGCGCGCCAGCTCGCGGCAAAGCACATCATGCGTGGCAATGCTGCCAATGGTGAAGCCGCCGCCGTGCAGGTACAGCAGCAGCGGCAGCGCGGCGCCCCCCGCCTCGACAGGTGCGTAGAGCCGCGCAGGCATACGGTAGCCGTCGCGCGCGGGGATGTGAAAGTCTTCCACCCTGGGCAGTGCCGCCTTGGGCACTTCCAGCACACCGGCACCGGCCTCGTAGGCCTTGCGCGCATCTTCGGGGGTGCGCGTGTGCAGCGGCGGGTGCCCAGCGCGGGCCATGCCTTGCAGCACGCCGCGCATTTGCGGCGTCAGGCGGGTGTGGTGGATGTGCAAATCGGTCAAAACACAAAGCTCCGTGGGTTGCGGTCGAAAAATTGGGGTAGCGCCTACTTGAAGCTCACCCGCACAGGCTCGGCCCCTGGCAGGCCTTCAAATGTGGCCGTGACCGACAGGCCTGCCTTGGGTGGCAGCAGGGGCGAGAAAGAGCCTAGGCTGATCAAGTCGCCCGGCTGCATCGCCAGCCCTTCTTGCGCCAGGGCTTGCGCCAGCCACACCACGGCGTTGAGTGGGTGCTCCAGAATGTCGCTGCCCTTGCCGCCACCCAGCCGGGTGCCAGCGCCATCGGTCAGGCTGACCTGCATGTCGGCCAGAGCCTGCAGGAACGCGTAGCGCTCTGCACGGTAGGCTGGCACGGCCAGCGGCGCACCGGCAACGCCCAGACGAGCGCCCACATTGATGGCGCTGACGCCAGCGCCGTTGAGCTTGGGCGGCGCCTGCACCAGCAGGTCGGGCAGCTCAATGAACGGAATGACCTGGTCAATCGACTCCAACACCTGCAGGGGCGTCTTGGCCTGGTTGATCTGGGCGCTTTTCACGCGCACCAGCATGTCGGCCTCGAACAGTGGGCGGGCACCAAAGCCTGCCTCTACCGCCGCGCCGTTGGCCAGCACCATGCCTTCGTACAGCTTGCCCCAAACGGGCTTGTCGGTGTTGAAGCGCTTTTGCACCGCAGGGTTGGTCAGCCCGGCCTTGTAGCCCACCACCTTGCCAAAGCGCTGCGCGAGCAGGCTGTTGACCTTGGCGCGGGTGCAGGCGCCGTCAGCGTCTGACAAGCCTTCGATGTTGGCGGCGGGCTTTTTGGCCAGGTAATTGGCGACCAGGTCAGACACCTGTGCATCGCTCAGGCACTGGGCGCTGGCGCTTGTCGCGCAAGTGACGGCCAGCAAAACAGTCATCAGGGTTTGCTTCGTAGGCATGTGCGTCTCCTCCTTATAAAGTGGGCCTTTGCGGGCTGGCGGCTATCGTAATCGCTGGCGTTCTTCTTCACATCCATCTCACACCATGGCTTTCATCAACTACGTGACCCAGATCCAGTTCGAGTTTGGCGCGGTGCAACTGCTGCGCCAGGAATGCGATCGGGTCGGCATCACCCGCCCCCTGATCGTGACCGACCCCGGCGTGAAAGCCGCCGGGGTGCTGCAAAAAGCGCTGGACGCCCTGCCCGGCCTGCCGCTGGCCGTTTTCGACCAGACGCCGGCCAACCCCACCGAAGCCGCCGTGCGCGCGGCCGTGGCGGTGTACCAGGCCCAGGGCTGCGATGGCCTGATTGCCGTGGGTGGCGGTTCGGCCATCGATTGCGCCAAGGGCATTGCCATTGCGGCCACCCACGAAGGCCCCCTCACCCACTACGCCACGATTGAAGGCGGCTCACCCCGCATCAGCGAGCGCACGGCACCGGTCATTGCCGTGCCCACCACCAGCGGCACGGGCAGCGAGGTGGCGCGCGGCGCCATCATCATCGTGGACGACCACCGCAAGCTGGGCTTTCACTCGTGGAACCTGGTGCCCAAGGCCGCCATTTGCGACCCCGAACTCACGCTGGGTCTGCCCCCCATGCTCACGGCCGCCACGGGCATGGACGCCATTGCGCACTGCATGGAAACCTTCATGTCTGCCGCCTTCAACCCACCTGCCGATGGCATTGCACTGGACGGACTGGAACGCGGCTGGGCTGCCATCGAAAAAGCCACCCGCAACGGCAGTGACCGCGAAGCACGCCTGAACATGATGAGCGCCAGCATGCAAGGGGCCATGGCCTTCCAGAAAGGGCTGGGGGCTGTGCATTCGCTCAGCCACAGCCTGGGCGGCGTGAACCCGCGCCTGCACCACGGCACGCTCAACGCCATGTTCTTGCCTGCGGTGGTGCGGTTCAACGCGCAGGCAGAGTCGGTGCAGAAAGAGCGCCGCCTGGAGCGCATGGCCCACGCCATGGGTTTGGCGTCCGCCAGCGACATCCCCGAGGCGATTCGCGACATGAATGCGCGCCTGGGCCTGCCCACGGGCCTGGCGGCCATGGGTGTCACGCCCGACGTGTTTGACGATGTCATCAAAGGCGCCATGGCCGACCACTGCCACAAGACCAACCCGCGCGTTGCCACGCCTGAGCAATACCGGGAAATGCTGCACCAGAGCCTGTAAGAACGTACTGCCCTACGGCTGTGCCCGCCAAGCCCGCCCTACAACCGGTGCACCGCCCCCATGTCGGGCCGCTGCAGCCACTGGGCCAGCTCATCAGCCAGTTGCTGGGCTGCCCCCGTGGCAGCCAGCCAGGCCTTGCTGCGCGCGGCGGTGTCGGGCCCGTAGTGGGTGAAATCCTGGCGGTCGGGCAGCTTGGCGTTGGGCAAGGTCTTCACCCATTGCGGATCGGGCGACAGCACCACCATCGAGTCGAGCGCAGGGGTGGCTTTGTGGCGCCAGCGCAGCGCCTTGTCCAGCCAACCCGGAACTACCTGGTGCTGAAAGTGCGGGTACAGCACCAGGCCTGCGCCCTGCGATGCTTCGGAGCTATTCACGGCAGATTGAGAGTCAAATCGGCCTGCAGCGCTTTCTGAATAAGCGCCAGCAGCTATGTTATTGATAGCAACCTGCGGCTGATGGTAGGCCAGATGCATGTGGTAGTCGGTCAGCCCGCCATCCCAGTAGGCGCCGGGCGGAGCCCCCTCAATGTGGTGCACCGCCTGCAACACGAACGGAATGGAGCAGCTCGCCTGCAAGGCGTTCATGAAGTTGGCAGGCGTGAGGCGCACCTGCCGGGTGCGAAAGTCGTGCGTGCCGAATGGAAGCGGTGCGGGCAGCAGTGCGCCCGCAGGCCTACCCCCCAAGGGCGAGGAGAACACCACCCGCTCCAGCCAGGCGCCCAGTGCCTTGCGGTGCATCGTGTTGCTGAAAAATGCGCCCAGGTAGCCCAGCGGCGTAGCCACCGGGTGTTCCCGCCCCAGCACATGGCGGCCACGCGCTGCAATCACATGCAGGTGGTAGCGGGGGTGCTGCAGCACCTCGTCCACCCGTCCGGCATAAAAGCTTTGCAGGTTTTGCCCAAACTGCTCGCTCACCTGCGATGCGGGGGGGCGCTTCTTGCCCGGGGGCACCTCGTAGTGCTGGCGCACGTAGGCGTCTTCCAGGCGCTGCAGGGCAGCCACCGGGTCATTGAGACAAGCGGTGGCCATGCGCCACGCGCCAATCGACGCACCCACCAGGTGCACCGGCTGGGCAGATTGCGGCAACCACTGGCCAAACAAAAACCGGTCAAGCGGCCCCAGGATGAGCCCCTTGGGCCCACCGGCTGCGGCGGGCACCACCCCGACATCAGACGGCTGCAGGCCGCGCTGGGCCAGGTGTTGGTAGGCCAGTGGGCCAGCGTGGATTCGCAGTGCTTTCATCGCGCCGATTGTCGCAGCGCAGCAGCCCGCGCGCGGCGGGCGCGAGCGTCAGACCAGGTAGTCTGCGGCGTCGGGGCGCACCGTCCAGTCGATGGGGTCTTGCTGCAGCACCATGTCAATGTCCAGGCCCAGCATCAGGCCGATCTCGCCCGGAAAAGTCACCGCCAGTTCGCGCTCAGAGAGCCCTGCCTCGCGGCCGCGTACGCGCCACGCAGCCAGGTGGATCACTCCGGCCAGGGGCTCGTAAGCCGTGTTCTCAAAAGGCGCAGCCTGGTACTGCAAGGCATCCACCACCACCTGGGGCAGCAGCCAGCGCTGGGCCAGCGCCGCAGAAACATGGCTGTAGCTGTAGCCCAGGATGCGTTGCTCGATCTTGCCCCGGCGCATGTCCAGCGGTAGCACCAAGGTGTTCATCGACTGCGCCTTTTGCGGGTTGCCTAGGTGAATGAGCAATTCACCCAAACCATGCAGCAAGCCAGCGGTATACGCGGCCGTGGGGTTCTGGAACACCACCCCAGCCAGTGAGCGAGCTAGCTTGGCGGTGTGCAGGCTGTAGCGCCAGAACTGCTGCAGGTTGATACCCTGCACCGCACGGGCCGCCGTGCCCAGCGTGGCAGACGACACCAGCGTTTGCAGCGGGGCGCTGCCCAGCAGCACCAGGGCTTCAGAAATGCCCGCCACCTGGCGGGTCAGCTGGTGCGCAGGTGCGTTGGCCAGCTCCAGCAGGCGTGCGGCGAGCACCGGGTCTGAACCAAAGAGCAGGTTCAGCCGACGCAAACTGGGCTCGCGCTGCGCCAGCTCGTTCATCAGCAACGCCACCGTGCGCGGCAGGCTTGGCAGCGCCGCGGGTTGGCCTAGCAGTGCGTTCAGCTCCATGGTTCAGGGGGCGCGTCGGTGGTGGTTGCGGCGATTATGGCCGCGCCACCCCGGCAGCGGTGGGCGAAACGTACGCCGCGCCTTCAGCGCCCCTTGGCCTGTTGCAATTTGGCAAACGCCGAGGCCATGGCCGATTGCTGCGCGGGCTCTGGCGCCCGGCGCTGGGGCTGCTGGTAGCCGCGCCCTGCGCCTTCAAAGCGGTTGTCGCGCGGGCCGCGGTCGCCCGACGGACGCGGGGCAGCATCGAGCTTCATCGACAGGCCGATGCGCTTGCGCTCCACATCCACTTCCATGACCTTGACGCGAACGATGTCGCCGGTCTTGACCACTTCACGGGCGTCGTTCACAAACTTGTGCGCGAGCTGGCTCACGTGGACCAGGCCATCCTGGTGCACACCCAGGTCCACAAACGCGCCAAACTGGGCCACGTTGCTCACGGTACCTTCCAGAATCATCCCTTCCTTCAGGTCCTTGATGTCTTCCACGCCGTCGTTGAAGCGGGCCACCTTGAAGTCGGGACGCGGGTCGCGGCCGGGCTTTTCCAGCTCGCCCAGAATGTCCTTGACGGTGATGACGCCAAACTTCTCGTTGGCGAACAGCTCGGGCTTCAGGGTCTTGAGCATGTCAGCCCGGCCCATCAGCTCGGCCACGGGCTTGCCCGTCTTTTCCATGATCTGCTCGACCACGGGGTAGGTTTCGGGGTGCACCCCGGTCATGTCGAGCGGGTTGTCACCGCCACGAATGCGCAAAAAGCCCGCGCTCTGCTCAAAAGTTTTGGCGCCCAGGCCGGCCACGTCCATCAGCTGCTTGCGGTTTTTGAACGCACCATTGGCCTCGCGCCAGCGCACCACGGCCTTGGCCACGCTGGCCGACA
This sequence comes from Acidovorax sp. IB03, assembly GCF_016406015.1. Taxonomy (NCBI): domain Bacteria; kingdom Pseudomonadati; phylum Pseudomonadota; class Betaproteobacteria; order Burkholderiales; family Comamonadaceae; genus Acidovorax; species Acidovorax sp. IB03. The sequence goes on from NZ_JAEFCH010000003.1 coordinate 170,441, forward strand.
GGCCCGACACGCGGGAGAGCAGCGGCACGCTGGCCGTGTTCAGGTCCACACCCACCGAGTTCACGCAGTCTTCCACCACCGTGCCCAGGGTGCGGGCCAGCTCGCTCTGGTTCACATCGTGCTGGTACTGGCCCACGCCAATGCTTTTGGGGTCGATCTTCACCAGCTCGGCCAGCGGGTCTTGCAGACGGCGGGCGATGGAGGCCGCGCCGCGCAGGCTCACGTCCACATCGGGCATTTCCTGGCTGGCGTATTCGCTGGCGGAATAAACCGAGGCACCCGCCTCGCTCACCACCACTTTCTCAATGGCGCGGTCGGCCTTGGCGGCCATCTTGATCAGGTCAGCGGCCAGCTTGTCGGTTTCGCGGCTGGCCGTGCCGTTGCCAATGGCAATCAGGTTCACGCCGTGCTTTTCGCACAGCTTGGCCAGCGTGAACAGCGAGCCATCCCAGTCGCGTTTGGGCTCGTGCGGGTACACCGTGGCGGTGTCCACCAGCTTGCCGGTGGCATCCACCACCGCCACTTTCACGCCGGTGCGAATGCCGGGGTCCAGGCCCATCACCACGCGCGGGCCGGCGGGTGCGGCCAGCAGCAGGTCACGCAGGTTGTCGGCAAACACCTTGATGGCGACTTTTTCGGCCTCGTCGCGCAGGCGGGTGAACAGATCGCGCTCGGTGGATAGGCTCAGCTTCACGCGCCAGGTCCAGGCCACGCACTTGCGGATCAGGTCATCGGCCTTGCGGCCCTGGTGGCTCCAGCCCAGGTGCAGTGCAATCTTGCCTTCGGCAAGGCTGGGCTTGCCGGGTTCTGGCTCCACCGGTTGCACCAGCTTGGCTTCCAGAATCTCCAGACCACGACCGCGGAACACGGCCAGCGCCCGGTGCGAAGGCACGCGGCCAATGGGCTCGTCGTATTCAAAATAGTCACGGAATTTGGAAACTTCGGGGTCGTTCTCGTTCTTGCCCTCCACCTTTTTGGAGCGCAGCAGGCCTTCGGCCCACAGCCACTCGCGCAGGTTTTGCACCAGGGCGGCGTCTTCAGCCCAGCGCTCGCTCAAGATGTCGCGCACGCCGTCCAGCACGGCAGGCACGGTCGAGAAATCGGCGCCGGTCTTGCCGTCGTCCAGCACCTCGGGTGGGCGGATGAAGGCTACTGCCTCTGCGGCGGGGTCGAGCGTGGGGTCGGCAAACAGCTTGTCGGCCAGCGGCTCGATGCCGAATTCGCGGGCCATCTGGCCTTTGGTGCGGCGCTTTTGCTTGAAGGGCAGGTAGATGTCTTCCAGCTCCTGCTTGGTGGGCGCGGCAGCAATGGCGGCGCGCAGGGCATCGGTCAGCTTGCCTTGCTCATCAATGCTCTTGAGCACCGCAGCGCGGCGCTCGTCCAGTTCGCGCAGGTACGACAGGCGGGCTTCCAGTTCGCGCAGCTGGATATCGTCCAGGCCGCCAGTCACTTCCTTGCGGTAGCGCGCGATGAAGGGCACCGTGGCACCACCGTCCAGCAACTCGACGGCAGCGCGGACCTGCTGCTCCCCTACTTTGATTTCTGCGGCCAGTTGCCGAATGATCTGCTGCATGTGTGGGCAAACTCTCTGATACTCAAACGAACAAAACGCGAAGCGCGGGAGTTTGCCACAGGCCTGAGCGGGGCTAACATCCCCACCCCTTCCCCCCGTTGTTGACTGCTTTGCCTTTGCAAGACGACCTGTTTGGCGCACCGCCCGCCCCACCTGCGCCGCCGCCTGCCTCTGGCCCCGCCGACGCCGCCCCCGCCAAGCGCGGCCAGGGGCTGAAGGTGCGCCCGGCACCGCAGGATGATGCGCTGCATGCCTTGGCCCAGGCGCTGCCGCCGCAGTTGCGCATGGGTACGTCGTCGTGGACTTACCCGGCCTGGAATGGTCTGGTGTGGGATGCCGTATACGAGGCACCGCAGTTGTCCAAGCAAGGTTTGGCGGCCTATGCAGCCCACCCTCTGCTGCGCACGGTGAGCCTGGACCGCAACTTTTACCGGCCGCTCACCGTCAGCCAATACCAGCGCTACGCCGAGCAGGTGCCCGAGGACTTCCGCTTTGTGGTCAAAGCCCCCAGCCTGGTGACAGACGCGCTGGTGCGCACCGAAGACGGCCGGGGCCGCGAGCCCAACCCCGCGTTTCTGAACCCCGAACTGGCGCTGCGCGAATTTGTAGAGCCTGCACTGGAAGGCCTGGGCAGCAAAGTCGGCGCACTGGTGTTCCAGATCAGCCCCTTGCCGATGGCGCTGCTGGACCGCATGCCGCAGGTGCTGGAGCAGCTGCGCACGCTGCTGCAGGCCCTGCCAGCCCTGGCCAGCCGGGCACCTGATGGGGTGATTGCCGTGGAGGTGCGCGACCCAGAGTGGCTCACGCCCGAATTTGCTGCCGTGCTGCGCAACGCCGGCGCCACCTACTGCCTGGGTCTGCATCCCAAGCTGCCACCACTGGCAGACCAATTGCCGCTGCTGCGGGCGCTGTGGCCCACGCCCCTGGTGTGCCGCTGGAACCTGAACGAAGTGCACGGCCCCTACGGCTACGAAGACGCGGAAAAGCGCTACGCCCCCTACGACCGGCTGCACGACCTGGACCCCGCCACACAAGAAGCCCTGGCCAAGGTGATCGTTGGCATCACCGGCAGGGGCCAGAACGCCTACGTCACCATCAGCAACCACGCCGAGGGCTGCGCCCCCTTGACCGTGCAGCGGCTGGCGGAGCATGTGCGAGCGCTGCACACATCAGATGGCCCAGGCCCTGGCACGGCTTCTGGATAAGAGCTTTTTTGGCCTCTAGCGCTTATCTATCAAGCGCTAGCAGCTATTAACTTAATAGCAAAAGCATTGACACTCAGCGCCCCAGTTGCAGCGCCTGCCCTGGCTCCTGCCCCAGCTTGAACTGGGCCACGGCCTCCACCATCTGCTCGGCCTGGGTGCGCAGGCTGCTGGCGGCGGCAGCCATTTCTTCCACCAAAGCCGCGTTTTGCTAGGTGGCCTGGTCGAGCTGCGTGACGGCCTGCCCCACCTGACCCACCCCGGCGCTTTGCTCGCCCGTGGCGGCGCTGATTTCCGAGACGATGTCGGCCACGCGCTGGATGGCGCTGACCACCTCGCCCATGGTGGTGCCCGCCTTGTCAGCCAGCACCGAGCCCTCTTGCACCATGGCGCTGCTGGCGCCAATCAGCTCCTTGATGGCCTTGGCCTCGGTTGCCGTGCGCTGCGCCAGGTTGCGCACCTCGCTGGCCACCACGGCAAAGCCTCGGCCTTGCTCGCCCGCGCGGGCGGCTTCCACGGCGGCGTTCAAGGCCAGGATGTTGGTCTGAAACGCGATGCCGTCGATCACGCCAATGATGTCGGCAATCTTCTGGCTGCTGCCATTGATGTTGTGCATGGTGCTGACCACCTGCGCCACCACGTCGCCACCTTGCGCGGCCACCTGGCTGGCGCTGGCCGCCAGGCGGCTGGCTTGCGAGGCGTTGTCGGCGTTGTGGCGAATGGTGGAGCCCAGCTCCTCCATGCTGGCAGCCGTTTCCTCCAGCGAGCTGGCCTGGGTTTCGGTGCGGGCCGAGAGGTCTTGGTTGCCCTGGGCGATCTCGTAACTGGCGGACGACACGCTTTCGGCACTGCGGCGCACCGTGCCCAGGCTTTGCGCCAGGCGCTGGCGAAAACCTTCCATGGCCTGGCCCAAGGCGCCAATCTCGTCGTTGGATCGGATGTCCACCGACCGCGTCAAGTCGCCTTGCGACAGGAACCCCAGCGCGGCGCTGAGCTGCTGCACCGGCTTGCCCACCAGTCGGCGCGTGGCATAGACCAGCACCACCGTCAGGATGACCAGCGCGGCCAGCACGCCCACCCACAGCCAGATCAGCACGGCGCGGGCGCTCATCATCATTTCAGACAGGGGCGCCTCGGCCACGATCACCCAGTTCCAGGGCTTGTAGCGTTGGGTGGCCACAAACTGGCGCTGCTGCGCGCCAGCGCCCAGGCGGGGCGACCAGGCCACTTCCAACTCACCGGTCTGGTCTTTCTCGGTCAGCTTGGCCAGCCAGGCTTTGCCGTCTTCGGTTTTTTCATCCACCACCAGGGCACTGGCCAGGCCCGATGTGCGCCCCCGCGCAGGGCCGGTGGACACGTTCACCGCATACACCGCGCCGGTTTCAAACAGCTTTTGCGAGCCCATGACCTGGGCCAGCTTGCCCAGGATCGCGCCCATGTCGGTGCCGATGAACAGAATGCCAATCGTGCGGTTGCCCTCGCGAATGGGCTCTTACACCGTCATGTATTCCTTGCCAAACAGGCTGGCGCGGCCGATGTACGTCTTGCCCTCCTGCATCAGCGAATAGGCGGGGTGGTTGCGGTCCAGCAAGGATTTGTAGGCGCGCTCGCCATCCTGCTTTTTGAGGTATGTGGTCACGCGGATGAAGTCACCACCCGTGCGCGCAAAAATGGTGGCAATGGCGCCCGCACTGTCTTTGGTGAAGCGATCCACCCCCTCGAAGTTGCCGTTCAGGGGCACCCCCTGAAAATTCAGCACGGCTTCGGGCTTGCCGTCCGCACCGGGCTGCTCTTGCACACTGAAGTCACCCGAAAAGCGCGACTTGAACAGCACAAAGTCCCGCTTGGCCTGCTCTTGGGCGGTTTCATCAAAGCTCTGCACCAGGGTGCGCATCTGGGTCGCATATTGGTGGGCATCGTCGCGCGATACCGCACCAAAGTCCCGCCAGATAAACAGACTCACCAGGGTCATGGTGGTGAGCAAGACCAACAACAGGCTCACCAACGCCGCCAAGGAAAGTTTGAAAGCGACGGAGCGCTGGGATACGGTAAACATGGCCATCCTTGATGAATATGTTTTTATCAAATTTATTACCAAATCCATCAATTTCAATAAATACCTACACGATGATTCAAGAAAATGACTTGATCGTGCTCAAAAGATTGTTTGATTATATTTTTTACAAGAAAAACAATTGGTAGTAACCCGACAATTCACAATGATTAACAACCAGTGTTCAGTCCTCTGCACTCAGGCAGCGGATGAATCCCGGTGCTATGCTTTTTGGGCTTTCCTGCTCGCCCCCTCCCAGGCACCCTTGACGCTTTGAGCCCCCCTCGCCCCACCGAAACTCCCCTGCCCATGCGCGATGGCGTGAGCCCCAGTTGCGTGGTGCTGCCCGCGCACCATGCCGCCCCATTGCTCGACAGGCTGGCCGCCCACCTGCCTGTGGTGGGCCGCGATGAATGGCTGGCGCGCATGCTGGCGGGTGATGTGGTGGATGCGCAGGGCCAGCCTGCGCGCCCCGAGCAGGTGGTCAAAGGCAGCGTGCGCCTCTTCTATTACCGCCATCTGCCGGGCGAGCCTGAACTGCCCTTTGAACACGAGGTGCTGTACCAGGACGAGCACCTGCTGGTGGCTGACAAGCCGCATTTCATGCCCGTCACGCCCACGGGGCGCTATGTGCAGCAGTCGCTGTTGGTGCGGCTGAAGCGGCAACTGGGTCTGCCGGATCTATCGCCCCTGCACCGCATCGACCGCGATACGGCGGGGCTGGTGTTGTTCTCGGTTCAGCCGCGCACGCGGGGCGCTTACCAGGCCTTGTTCAGAGAGCGCAGCATGGCCAAGGCCTACGATGCCGTGGCGCCCTGGAATGCCGACATCGCGTTTCCGCGGGAACACCGCAGCCGCATGGAGGAATCGCCCCAGTTCTTTCGCATGCAAGAGGTGCCCGGCGAGCCCAACAGCCACACGCACATGGTCGTGCAGGCCGTGCAAGGCCTCTGGGCGCTGTACCGACTGGAGCCCATCAGCGGCAAGCGCCACCAGTTGCGCGTGCACATGGCCGCGCTGGGCCTGCCGCTGCGCAACGACCCGTTCTACCCCGAGGTGAACGACCCGCCCGAAGGCGACTATTCGCGCCCTTTGCAGTTGCTGGCCCGGTCGCTGCGCTTTACCGATCCGCTGACCGGGCAGGAACGCCACTTTGAAAGCCGACTGCGCCTGCAGTGGCCCGTGGTGGAAACCCCGCCCAAGTCTGCAGCGACATAGACCTACAATCCAACCCGCATTGGATGGCCTCCGGCCGCCAATGCCTGCTAGGGGTGTCTGCAGCGCAAGCCGCAGGCTGAGAGAGTCCCTTTGAACCTGATTGCGCCCCTGTCACCAAGACCGGGGCCCGAGATCATCCTCGCGCAGGGAAGCCGTTACGCCGCAGCCATGCCCGCACCGGGCAGCGCCAGGGCGGGCGTTGCCGCCTTGCGCTGTTGTTATCTGATTGAACAGACCGCTGCGGAGCTTTTGCATGACGTCACCCCACAACCCTGCCCCATCGGCAGCCCAACCATCGGCAGTCAACGAGGCCCTGGTGCCCGTGCCTGCCGAGCGCCGCGTCTTCCAGTGGCACGACCACGCCTCGCTGTGGTTCAGCCTGGGCGTGGGCCTGCTGGTGATGCAGGTCGGCGCCTACCTGATGCCTGCGCTGGGCACCCAGGAGGCCTTGTGGGCAATTGTGGCGGGCTCGTTGCTGGGCGCCGGGCTGCTGGGCTGGGTGGCCAAGCTGGGCTGCGACAGCGGCCTGGCCAGCGCGGGGCTGATGCATGCGGTGTATGGCCGGGGCTTTGCCAGCCTGCCCATCGTGCTGAACATCGTCCAACTGGTGGGCTGGGGCACGTTTGAGCTGGTGGTGATGCGCGATGCCACCGTGGCCATTGGGCAGCAATCTGGCGGCCTGCAAGGGGCCCAGTGGCCCGTACTGGCCACGCTGCTGTGGGGCGGCGTGGTGATGCTGCTCATCAGCGGGTCGATGGTGCAACTGGTGCGCAAGCTGATCGCCCGCGTGGCTCTGCCCCTGGTGGTGCTGTCGCTGCTGTGGCTAAGCTGGCAGTTTGTATCTCTGGCGCAGGCCCAGGGCCTGAGCGCGCTGTGGAACCGGCAAGGCGCTGGCGGCATGGGCGTGCTGCCCGCGCTCGACCTGGTGATTGCCATGCCCATTTCCTGGCTGCCGCTGGTGGCCGACTACGCCCGCCACGGCAAGAGCGGCGGCTCTGCGCTGCGCGGCACCTGGCTGGGCTATGCGCTGGCCAACATGTGGTGCTACAGCCTGGGCGTGCTGGTGGCGTTGACGTTGCCTTCCACCGACCTGGTGCAGGCGCTGCTGCTGGCGCAGGGCGGGCTGATTGCGCTGTCGCTGATCCTGATCGACGAGGTGGACAACGCCTATGGCGATGCGTATTCTGGCGCAGTGTCGGCCCACAGCCTGCTGCCGCGCTGGAGCATTCGCCGCTGGGGGCTGGCAGTGGCCGCCCTGTGCACGGGCCTGGCCCTGGTGCTGCCCATGCACAGCCTGGAGCCCTTCCTGCTGCTGCTCAGCTCGGTGTTCGTGCCGCTCTTCGGCGTGATCCTGGGCCGCCTGGCCTTTGGCACCCATGCCCCCACGCTGCTGGCACAGGCCCGGGTGGTGAACGCCTTGCCCGTCGCCCTGTGGCTGGCGGGCATTGCGGTGTACCACCTGGCACCCAAGGTGTTGCCGGGCGCTGGATCGGCCTTGCCAGCACTGGCGTTCAGCTTTGCGCTGGCCTGGGCCACCCGGCCCAAGGCGCGCTGATTGCTATCAAAATATGAGCTGTCAGCGCTTTATTGATAAGCGCTCGCGGCCAAAATGATTAAGAATTCTCAAACACCCGCTGCGCGATGGGTGCGTAGCCGTGGTTCAGCGGCCCATGGCCGCGCCCCGTGGTCACATCGGCCCCGGCGGCAATTGCGCCCAGGATGTAGCTGCGGGCTTGCTCCACCGCCTGCTGCAGCGGCAGCCCCAGCGCCAGGTGGGCCGCAATGGCCGACGACAGCGTGCACCCCGTGCCATGCCCGTTGTGCGTGGCAATGCGCTGCGACTGTAGTTTGTGCCCCCGCGGTGCACCGGGCATCGACAGCACATCCACCACCCAATCGCCGGACAAGTGCCCGCCCTTGAGCAGCACCGCCTGCGCGCCCATGGCACGCAGGTCTTGCGCGGCGGCTTCCAGGGCATCGGCGTCTTGCAGGCTGCGGCCCAGCAGCCAGCCCGCTTCGTCCAGGTTAGGCGTGATCACCTCGGCCAAAGGGAACAGCTCACTCACCAGCACGCCCACAGTCTCCTGCGCAATCAGTCGGTCGCCACTGGTGGCCACCATCACCGGGTCCAGCACCACATGGGGCAACTGGTAGGCACGAATGGCATCGGCCACCACACGCACCACGTCGGGCGAATGCAGCATGCCGATCTTGACCGCATCCACGCCAATGTCTTGCACCACAGCGTCGATCTGGGCCTTGAGCATGTCGGGCGGCACGCCGTGGATGCCCGTGACGCCGCAGGTGTTTTGCGCGGTGACGGCGGTGATGGCCGTCATGCCGTAGCAGCCCAGGGCGCTGAAGGTTTTGAGATCGGCCTGGATGCCTGCGCCGCCGCCGCTGTCTGAGCCGGCAATCGACAACACGCGTGCGTAACGGGATGACACGCGCGCGTCACTGGGCAACACGCGTGCGTGTGGACGGCCCGCGTGGGGCCCTGTAGAAGAGGAAGTCATGGCAAAAATTATGGCCTATGCGCCAGGTCAAGCCGCGCCAAAAGGGGATGTGCTGTAATTGTTTTTTCCGGACGAAACAGGGGTGTCCCGCCGCTTCAACGGTGTGCGACTGAGAAATACCCTGGGGCCCGCAGCCACGCTGCATTGCGCCCCGCTACCCGATCCAGGTCATGCTGGCGTGGGGAGTTTCCACCAACGGCGCTGCGCCCTCCGTTTTGTCCACTGTTGCCTTTCTACAGACGGACGCCAGACGGACCCCTATGTCACTTTCCCCTTCATCCTTTGCAATTCTGGGCGCCGGCCTCATGGGCCGCCTGCTCGCCGTAGAGCTGGCACGCCAGGGCCACCGGGTTGAGATTTACGACGCAGGCAGCCCCCAGGCAGAGCAATCGGCAGCCAACGTTGCTGCGGCCATGCTGGCACCGCTGGCCGAATCCGCCATCACCGAGCCGGGCGTGGTGCGCATGGGCCACTACGCGCTGCCGCGCTGGCAGCAGTTGATTGCGTCGCTGACCGAGCCAGTATTCTTTCAGCAGGCGGGCACCTTGATCGTCTGGCACCGCCAAGATGCCGCGGAGGCCCAACGCTTTACGCGCGTGCTGGAAGCCAACCAGCAAACCACCCCGGAACTGCCGCCACTGCAAAAGCTGGACAGCGCTGCTCTGGCGCAAGCAGAGCCCACGCTGGCAGAGCGCTTCAACCACGGCCTGTATCTGCCCGGCGAAGGCCAGCTGGACAACCGCCAGTTGCTGAACAGCCTGCTCGCCGAAATGACACGGCTGGGTGTGCAGATGCACTGGAATGCGCCCCGCACGCCCGAGGCCTTTGCACCGGGCACGCCAGGGCAACCCGACTGGGTGCTGGACTGCCGAGGCCTGGGCGCTCGCCAGGACTGGAAAGACCTGCGCGGTGTGCGAGGCGAGGTGGTGCGCCTGTACGCACCCGATGTCACCCTGCAACGCCCTACCCGCCTGGTGCACCCCCGCTACCCCATCTACCTGGCGCCCAAGCAAGACCATGTGTTTGTGATTGGCGCCACCGAGATCGAGTCCGACGACCTGTCGCCCGCCAGCGTGCGATCGACGCTGGAGCTGCTGAGCGCAGCGTATGCCGTGCACCCTGGCTTTGCCGAGGCGCGCATTCTCGAAATTCGCACCCAGTGCCGCCCCACCCTGCCCGACAACCTGCCCGCCATTCGCCAGCCCCAGCCGCGCGTGCTGGAGGTCAATGGCATGTACCGGCACGGCTTCATGATTTCTCCGGCAATGCTGGACGTCACCCTGGAAATTCTGAACACAGGACAATCGCAGCTTTCAAAACGATTTGATCTGCGGCTTGAACTGCTGGGGCAACCGGCCCCCGCCGTTCAGGCAGCCAGCGCATTGGCATGAAGATTTTCATCAACAACCATCCTTACGAACTGCCGGAAGGCGCCACCGTGACCGATGCCGTGGCCGCCATCCAGGCCCGGCCGCCCTTCGCTGTCGCTGTCAACACCAGCTTTGTGCCCAACACGCGCTACGCAGCACACGCTTTGCAGCCGGGCGACCGCGTAGAAATCATCTCCCCTGTGACGGGCGGCTGACGCCCCAACAACCCATGACCGCTCATACCCATCCAGATTCGCTGGTCCTTTACGGCCACACCTTCGCCAGCCGCCTGCTGCTGGGCACCTCCCGGTACCCCTCGCCTGCTGTGCTTGAGGCCGCCGTCGAACGCGCCCAGCCCGCCATGGTCACCGCCTCGCTGCGCCGCCAGGGCAGCAACCCAGCCGAAAGTGGCGCCAGCTTCTGGGAGCTGCTGCGCAAGCTCAATGTGCCCGTGCTTCCCAATACCGCGGGCTGCCACAGCGCCCAGGAAGCCATCACCACCGCCCAGATGGCCCGCGAGGTGTTCAACACCCCGTGGATCAAGCTGGAACTGATCGGCGACGACTACACCCTGCAGCCCGACACGCTGAACCTGGTGAGCACGGCCGAGCACCTCATCAAAGAAGGCTTTCAGGTGCTGCCCTATTGCACCGAAGACCTGGTGCTGTGCCAACGCCTGGTCGATGTCGGCTGCCAGGCCGTCATGCCCTGGGCTGCACCCATTGGCACCGGTCGCGGCCCAGTGAACCCCTACGCGCTGCAAACCTTGCGTGAGCGGCTGAGCGTGCCACTGCTGGTGGATGCAGGCCTGGGCCTGCCCTCGCACGCTTGCCAGGTCATGGAATGGGGCTACGACGGCGTGCTGCTGAACACGGCCGTGGCCCTGGCGCAAGACCCCGTGGCCATGGCCGGCGCCTTTGCCGATGCCGTGCAGGCTGGCCGGGCCGCCTACCGTGCAGGCGCGATGACCGCACAAGACTCCGCCCAGCCCAGCACCCCAGTGCTGGGCACGCCCTTCTGGCACCACGACCAACATGCTTGATGCCACCACGGCCGCCATGGCCCAATCCATCCAGAGCTTGCACGCAGCAAAGTTTGCGGGGTTTGAACCGCTGCAGCCCCCAGAGCCCACAGGTAACGATCCTGTGTACCTGGCCGCTTTGCACGCCTGCAGCCAGCTAGGCTTCATCGCCCACGACGCAGAGTGCCTTGCCCGTGCCTGGCTTGCTCAATCCACGCGCACCGGTCAGTTCGACGCAGCACTCTGGCCCAGTGACCCACGCGACTATGGCTTGCAAACTACACCACGGACCAGTGCCTTTGTCACCTGCCCCCAGGCACTCGGCTTGTATGCCGTGTTGCCCAATGCCGACTGGGTGGGCCGCATGGCACATGCGGGCGTGCCCACGGTACAGCTGCGCTACAAGTCGGATGACGCTGTAGCGATTGCCCAGGAAGTGCGCAAAGCCGTGGCTGCAGTGGCGGGCACCCCCGCCCTGCTGTTCATCAACGACCACTGGCGGGAAGCCATTGCCGCCAGGGCCTACGGTGTGCACCTGGGGCAGGAAGACCTGGACGCACTCACTCCCGAAGAACTGCAGACCCTGCGCGATTCAGGCCTGCGGCTGGGCGTCAGCACCCATGGGTATGCCGAGATGGTGCGCGCCGATGCAGTGGGCCCCAGCTACATCGCCATGGGCGCTGTGTTCCCTACGACGCTGAAAAAAATGGCGACGGCACCGCAAGGGCTGGGGCGGCTGGCGGCTTATGCCAAGCTCATGAAGAGCTACCCCCAAGTTGCCATCGGCGGGATAGGGCAAGAACAATTTGCCGAGGTATTGGCCACCGGGGTCGGCTCCATCGCGGTAGTGCGCGCCTTGGTCAATGCCGACCAGCCTGAAGAAGCTGCAGCGAGCCTGATGGCGGCAATGCGAGGTTGAGTGACCTGCGGGCGGGGTTGTTGATATTTCCGCCTGCGTCACCGCAAGGCTGCTGCTGCGGCATCGGAAAGCTGGGTTGCGCAACCCCTCCAACAACCCGCTCAGGGCTTCTTATCAGTGGGCTTGAGCGGCTCCAGCTCCAAGCTCAACTCCATCAGATCGTTGGAAGACCCGAACCCAATCGGTGTGCCAGGGGCGGGAGGCGGCGTTACCAGAACAGCCGGCAAATCACTGATGGTGATGGGAACGGGCTCAGACAAATCAATGTCCAGCGTGACGGAAGATTGGTACTTTGTACCTGCCGAACCAACAGCAGAAGCTGATGCAGGAGGCTGCGCTACCGGCTTGGGCTCCTGAGATGTCAGCTTGTTCTCGTCCACCGCAGCTCCCGCACGCGGTGCGGGCGGCTCAAAGCCAAACTCCAGAGCCGCTGCCAGCGAGTCCAGAGGGAAGTCTGGCGTGTGGTCCAGCGGTGTCAGCGAACTCAAGGCATGCGCGGCTGCGGCCTCAAAAGTCTGTGGATGCGGCGTGGTACGTTTGCGCGGAGGTGGTGCGCCCCGCGCACTCGATGGCGTCGTCTGCGCAATCGCCAACAGTAGCAGCAGGTCATCAAAGGCAGCCAGATCAAAGGGCGCCTTGCGCGTGTCACCGGGCCGGTAGAACATATGCTTCTCCAGCACATGGAGCACGTTGGGAGAGCTCCACTCGGCCTCGATTTCAGCCAGGGCTTCCAGGTACTGGTCCAGCGGCTTGCCCGGGCGGTCAAACGCCGAGAACTCCGGCACATGCGCATTGAAATGGCGCATGAACTGCTGGCGCAGGGCGTTGAAATCTGCAGCACGGCTCAAGGTACGGTACAGGCGCAGCAAATCCAGGTACGTCACCAGTGAGGTTTCCTCATGCTGGGCGATGTGCTGGCGCAACACCTCGACGGCCTGGTCGTGCTCGCCCACGGACACGAAAAACTCTACCTGCTGCTGAATATCGAACAGCTCTTCTGGATTGATGATGTGGTGCAGTGGTGCCTGCGCTGCTGGTGCAGCCGTGGGGGCCGGTTCAAAACCAGCGTCCTCCAGCGAGACTTCACCGGGCTCGGCCGCATTTTCTGCCGCTACCGCCTGCACCGCAGGCATGGGCGCAGCCACGGGCGGGGTCGCAGCGGGGGTCAGGGGACGACCCCAGCGGTCTGTAGGCGGTGCAACCACCTCTTCCACAGTTTCCAGATCGACCACACTTGGCTCGTCAGCCCTTCGACTGCTGACCGCCACGGCCTCACGCCATGAACGTTCGGACTTGGATGCCGCGCGGCCAGAGCGGCGCCACAACCATCCGCACAAGCCCAGGGCCACGGCCAGCGCGCCACCCAAGCCGTAGACCATCCACGAGGGAAGGCGATCAGCCTCCATCTCCTGCACCTGCCTTTGCAACTCAGCGGTCGCGGCCTGGTTGCGGCTCGCGCTGGCGCGAAACTGGGTCAATTCGGTTTCCAGCTTGCGCAGGGCTGCTTCCTGCTGCGCCAATGTCTGGGGATCCTGATTCAAGGCACGCCACAACGCAGCCGCTTGCTCCCGCTGGGGTGAAGTTTCTGATGCGGGGGCTTGTGGCAGTTCCGGCGTGGTACGCAGGGCCAGCGGCATTTCAAGCCAGGCATCCAAAGGCTCCATCACCAGCCGAGAGCGCGCAGGCTCCCGGGGCGCAGCCTGCTTGACTACCGATGGACGCGGGGAAACACGCGCTTCTTTGCGCGCCACAGCGGGCGCAGATGCCGCCTTGGTGGGCGCAGGGCGCGGAACGGTGGCGCTGCTACCCTGTGGGGCGGAATTTGAGACGGGCACATCCACCGCTGTCGGTGCTGCGATGCGCGATGGAGTGGTCACCGTCGCTTGCGGCCCAGGAACTGCAACGCTGCGCGGTGCCGTCTGCGGAGGGTCTGCAAAGAAAATGTAGGTACGGGCCACCCGGCCCGCGCAGCCCGCTGTCAGGGTGACCTGGACGATGGGCTCGTCGATCGCAACAGAAGCTTGCACACGAACGCCGGTACGTCCGCTGGTTTCTGGCAAGGGCGTGACGAAGACCTTCGATTCGCTCAATTGCGCATCGCCCGACTTCACCGTAGCAGCAACACAAGAAGAAGCCACGTCCGAGCCAGTATCTGGCTGCACATCAAAAGTGAGGTCGAGCGAACTACCCAGGACCACAGCTCCCCTGCTTGCCCCAAGGGAAAGCGCTGAAGCACCGGCTGCGATAGCCCACAGACCGGCTCCGAGGATGTTGTTACGGAGTTTCACAATTAATTTTGTTCTTGGCTCGTTGGAATCTTGCACATAAGTGGCAACGCAGGGCCGCAGCCATAATCGCGCTATGAAAATTCATTTTTCCAGCATCGCCGTGGTGGGCGCGGGGGCCATGGGCCAAGGCATAGCGCAGATTGCGACACAAGCGGGCAGTCACGTCTGGTTGCTTGATTCCAAGCCCGGCGCAGCAGACAAAGCCAGACAAGCCATCCAGCAGCAATGGGCCAAACTCGCCGCCAAAGGCCGCGTGACAGAAGAGCAAGTCCAGGCCTGGAGTCACCAGTTGCAAATTGCCAACACTTTGGCTGATCTCGGGCCTTGCCAACTGGTGATTGAGGCGGTGGTGGAGCGTCTTGAGGTCAAGCAAGCACTCTTCGCAGAGTTGGAGCGCACCCTGCCAGCCAACGTGGTGTGGGCAACCAACACTTCTTCCCTGTCTGTGACGGCCATTGCAGCCGCGCTGCAACAACCCGAACGACTGGCCGGTTTCCATTTCTTCAACCCCGTGCCGCTGATGAAGGTGGTAGAAGTGGTGGCAGGCCTCAAGACCGATCCAGCCCTGTGCCAGGCCCTCACAGCCTACGCCCGCGAAATGGGGCATACCCCCGTACAGGCGCAAGACACGCCGGGCTTCATCGTCAACCACGCCGGGCGTGGTTTTGGCACCGAGGCACTGCGCATCGTCAGCGAGGGCGTGGCCGACTTCGCCACCATCGACCGCATCCTGTGCGACCAGGTAGGTTTCAAGCTCGGGCCCTTCGAGTTGATGGACCTGACGGCACTGGACGTGTCGCACCCCGTGATGGAATCCATTTACCACCAGTCTTACGAAGAGCCGCGCTTTCGCCCCAGCGTCATCACGGCACAACGGCTGGCAGGCGGGGTACTTGGCAAGAAAGTGGGAGATGGCTTCTACCGCTACGAAAACGGTGTGGCCCAGGTGCCCGCAGAGCCGCCTGTGCCGGTGGTGCAAGACATACCGCCCGTGTGGGTCTCGCCCCGAGCGTCGCGACGCATGGAGCTGTACCAGTTGCTCAAGGACCTGGGCGCCACCATCGAGACCGGTGCATCGCCCTCACCCACTGCCATCACCTTGGTCGCCCCCCTGGGGTTTGATGTGACCACCGTGGCAGTGGTCGAACGGCTGGACCCGGCCCGCACCATTGGCATCGACATGCTGGTGGAAGAAGCCGCCACCAAGCGGCGCGTGCTGGCCACCAACCCGGCCACGCGCGTGGACATTCGCAACGCCGCGCACGCCCTGTTTGCCCGTGATGGCAAGCCCGTCAGCGTGATCCGTGACAGCGGCGGCTTTGTCACCCAGCGCGTGGTGGCCACCATCGTCAACATCGCGGCAGACATCTGCCAGCAAGGCATTTGCTCACCCAAGGACCTGGAAACCGCCGTCACCCTGGGCCTGGGCTACCCGCTGGGGCCTTTGGCCATGGGTGACCGCTGGGGTCCCACCAATATCCTGGAAGTGCTGTTCAACATGCAGACCGTGTACGGCGACACCCGTTACCGCCCCAGCCCCTGGCTGCGCCGGCGGGGCGCCATCGGCCTGAGCCTGACCCACGTCGAAGAAAGCTGAATCCATGCCCGCCCAACTGCTGAGCACCAGTGAAGGTCAGACGCTGGTACTGACCCTGAGCAACCCCGGTCTGCGCAATGCGATGGAGCCCTCCATGGGCGCGGCGTGCATCGAAGCGCTCAACGTGGCCGAGCGCAGCCCCGATGTGCGCAGCGTGGTTATCACAGGCGCGGGCGGCATGTTCTGCTCGGGTGGCAACCTGCAGCGCCTGCAGGCCAACCGCCAGCAGCCCCCCGAAGTGCAAGCCCAGAGCATTGAAGGCCTGCACCAATGGATTGAGACCATCCGCACCTACCCCAAGCCCATCATTGCGGCGGTGGAAGGCGCTGCGGCTGGCGCGGGCTTTTCGCTGGCCCTGGCCTGCGACATGGTGGTGGCGGCACGCGATGCGGTGTTTTTGATGGCCTACAGCAACGTGGCCCTGTCGCCCGACGGAGGCGCCAGTTGGAGCCTGGCACGCACCCTTCCACGTCCTCTGGCCACCGAGCTGTTGATGTGTGGCGACAAGATCACCGCCGAGCGGCTGCATGCACTGGGCCTGGTCAACCGCCTGAGCAACCCAGGCGATGCTCTGGGCACAGCGCTGCAACTGGCAGATCGCCTGAACCAACGTGCTCCCAACGCTTTGGCCAGCATCAAGGAGCTGCTGAGCGATGCCGCCCACCAAACGCTGAGCCAGCACCTCAACAGTGAACGCGATCACTTCGTCAAAAACCTGCACCACCCGAACGCGGGGGAAGGAATTGCAGCGTTTCTGGAAAAGCGCGCGCCGCGCTACGAGTGAACGCCTTCACCAGCCGCCTTCACCAGCCTGCCAAGGCTGGTGAAGGCCTGTGCCCTGCGCCCCTCTCGGCCCAGGGCATTTTTTTCGTCTGTACGTCGCAGGCTAAGCGCCCAAGACACAGACACACAGGTGACAACACTGAGCGAATAGCCCGGTCCCTCACGCGACAATGAAGCTGTTTCCAGTCACCCAAAAGACAGACCATGGACGACCCGATTCTTACCATCGAAGAACGTGAAGCGATCAATTCCGGTCGCTGGTTCTCATCCCTTTCTCCGTCATTGCGACACGACATCCTCCGATGTGCATACGTCAAACGCTTCAAGGACGGCGGCCTCATAGCCGCCCGGGGCGATCCGCCCGAGGAGTGGATTGCCTGCGCGCGCGGCGCGGTGCGGGTCAGCTCCACCTCCATCTCGGGCAAGCAGATCACGCTGACCTATGTGGAGCCGGGCATCTGGTTTGGGGACGTAGCCATCTTCGACGGAGACCGGCGCACGCACGATGCCTACGCGCACGGCGACACCACCATTCTTTGCGTGGCCAAGGCAGACTTCAAGAAAATTCTGGCCGCGCACACCGAGTTCTACGAAGCCATGCTGCGCCTGCATGCACGCCGCATTCGGCAGCTTTATGGGCTGGTGGAAGACCTCAACACCCTGCCCCTGCGGGCGCGCTTGGCCAAGCAGCTCGTGCACTTGGTGCGCAGCTATGGCATTCCCAGTTTGTCGGACGGCAGCGAGATGCGCATTGGCCTGCAACTGGCCCAGGAAGAGCTAGCGCAATTGCTGGGGGCATCGCGCCAGCGGGTGAACCAGGAACTCAAAGCCATGGAACGCGAGGATGCGATTCGCATCGAGCCGGGTGGCCTGGTGGTGCGCAACCGCGAAGCTCTGATGCGCATTGCCGAAGCAGACATCTGAAGGTTCACTACCAGTCCCCGTCGTGTTCTCCGTGCGCAAACCCTGCGCACCCCACACCTGCCGCACCTGCAGCGGCAGGCTCGCCCCTCCCATCTCACCGCATGCGGCGCGCTGCACGTCCGCAAAGCCTTGCCGCGTCTACACACCCAACCTCACATGAGCAACTTTGACCACTTCGTGGGCACACGCCCTGTGTCCGAACAACACGCCTTCGATGTTGCCGCGCTCACCAGCTGGCTCGGTCGCCACATGCCAGGCTTTGAAGGGCCCCTGACCGTCGAGATGTTCAAAGGCGGGCAGTCCAACCCCACCTACAAGCTCATCACGCCCAGCGCCAGCTACGTGATGCGTGCCAAGCCCGGCCCAGTGGCCAAGCTGCTGCCTTCGGCCCACGCCATCGAGCGCGAATTCGCCGTGATGAGCGGTCTGCAAGGCACCGATGTGCCTGTGCCCCGCATGCATGTGCTGTGCGAAGACGAATCGGTGATCGGCCGCGCCTTCTACGTGATGGAGTGCATGCAAGGCCGCGTGCTGTGGGACCAATCCTTGCCCGGGATGACGCCGACCGAGCGCGGCGCCATCTACGACGAGATGAACCGCGTGATTGCCGCGCTGCACACCGTGAAGTTTGCTGACCGGGGCCTGGCCAACTACGGCAAGCCGGGCAACTACTTCGACCGCCAAATTGGACGCTGGAGCAAGCAGTACGTCGCCTCCATCACCCAGCCCATTGAAGAGATGGACCGGCTGATGGAATGGCTGCCCGCGCACATGCCTGCCAGCGCCAGGGATGAGAGCCAAGTCTCCATCGTGCATGGCGACTTCCGGCTGGACAACCTCATGTTCCACCCCACCGAGCCCCGCGTGATTGCCGTGCTGGACTGGGAGCTGTCCACCCTGGGCCACCCCCTGGCTGACTTCAGCTACCACTGCATGAGCTGGCACATCCCGGCGGCACTGGGGCGCGGCATTGCAGGGCAAGACCTGGCCGCACTGGGCATTCCGGACGAAGACAGCTACATCCGCAGCTACTGCGAGCGCACAGGCATTGCCACGCCCGAAGCACTGCGGGCTGACTGGAACTTCTACATGGCCTACAACATGTTCCGCATCGCGGCCATCTTGCAGGGCATTGCCAAGCGGGTGGAGGCAGGCACCGCCTCCAGCGCGCAGGCCAAGGCCTCGGGCGAAACGGCCCGCCCCATGGCGCAACTGGCCTGGTCTTTTGCCCAGCGCGGCTAACCCTGCCCCACAGAACCACACGACCAATTTTTCACGGAGAACCCCATGGACTTTGACTACTCCCCCAAAACCAAAGAACTGCAGGCCAAACTGCTCCAGTTCATGGACGAGCACATCTACCCAGCCGAAGCCGACTACACGGCCGAGCTGCAGGCCAACACGGCTGCAGGAAAACGCTGGAGTGCACTGAACACCATCGAAAACCTCAAGCCCAAGGCCCAAGCCGCAGGCCTGTGGAATTTGTTTTTGCCGGTGGACAGCGCCGCCGCCTCAGGCTACACCGGCGCAGGCCTCACCAACCAGGAATATGCGCCCCTGGCAGAAATCATGGGCCGCGTGCCATGGGCCAGCGAAGTGTTCAACTGCTCGGCACCCGACACCGGCAACATGGAAACCATTGCCCGTTACGGCAGTGAAGAGAACAAGGCCCGCTGGCTCAAGCCATTGCTCGAAGGCAAGATTCGCTCTGCCTTCGCCATGACTGAACCGGCCGTGGCATCAAGCGACGCCACCAACATTGAAACCCGTATTGAACGCCAGGGAGACGAATACGTCATCAACGGCCGCAAGTGGTGGATTTCGGGCGCGGCCGACCCACGTTGCGCTGTGTTCATCACCATGGGCAAGAGCGACCCCGAGGCGCCCAAGCACTCGCAGCAAAGCATGGTGCTGGTGCCCGCTGACACCCCCGGCATCAAGATCATTCGCCCGCTCAACGTGTTTGGCTACGACGACGCACCCCACGGCCACGTGGAGATGACGTTTGAAAACGTGCGTGTGCCCGTCTCCAACATCCTGCTGGGCGAAGGCCGTGGCTTCGAGATCGCCCAAGGGCGCTTGGGCCCCGGGCGCATCCACCACTGCATGCGCCTCATTGGCTTGGCCGAGCGCGCGCTGGAGCTGATGTGCAAGCGCGCCAGCAGCCGCGTAGCCTTTGGCAAGACGGTGGCCCAGCAAACCGTGACGCAAGAGCGCATTGCCGAAGCCCGCTGCAAGATCGACATGGCCCGCCTGCTGACCCTGAAGGCCGCCTGGCTGATGGACGTGGCAGGCAATAAGGTGGCCAAGACCGAGATCGCCATGATCAAGGTGGTGGCACCCAGCATGGCCTGCCAGGTGATCGACTGGGCCATGCAGGCCCACGGCGGCGGCGGCATGTGCGACGACTTCCCCCTGGCCTACGCCTACGCCGGTGCGCGCACCCTGCGCTTTGCAGACGGCCCGGACGAAGTGCACCGCAACGCCATTGCCAAGTGGGAGCTGGGCAAGTACGGCAGCTACGGCCGCGACGCGGGCGTGCCCATCACACGCGGCGCCTAAGGCATAGGCTGCCCACGAGCGATACGCAGGGAAGTGCATGATTTGCACTTCCCTGGGGTCTCCAAATTTGGTTGGCAGGCACAGGGGCTAGGGGCGGATAGTCGCTCGGTATCTGTGGGAAATCCCTGACCCCGCAGCAGGTTCGCTACCTGCACGGGGCATTGACTGGCCCCCCCCACAATGCACTTCATCTCAACACACCGAGGAAGTGCTATGTCCCTTTCCCTGATTCTCCTAATCGTCCTGATCTTGATCCTGATTGGCGCTCTGCCCACATGGGGTCACAGCCGCTCTTGGGGGTACGGCCCCAGCGGGGGGATCGGTCTGGTGGTGCTGATACTGGTCATCTTGCTGCTCATGGGCAGGATATGACGGTCTATTGAAGTTGCGCAAACTGCTACAAGCCACCTGGTTCTTGTGTAATCAACCCACAACCCAGGCTGAAACAAAAAGGGAGCCTGCCAAGCACGCTCCCTTTTTGCTTTGAGGAGTTGCTCGGAAAAGAATTTCCGCGCAATCCGCACATTGGCGATGAAGGCTCACACCTGGACAGGCAGGTCTCCAGCGCCAGTACGGCGGTCAACCCATGTGCAAGCCACCGTTCACAGAGAAGTCTGCGCCAGTAGCGTAGCCACCTTCGTCCGACGCCAGCCACGCAATGATGGAAGCGATCTCTCTGGGCTCGCCCAGGCGTTTGACGGGAACGGTGGCCACGATCTTTTCCAGCACGTCAGGGCGGATGGCCTTGACCATGTCGGTGCCGATGTAGCCGGGGCTCACGGTGTTGACGGTCACGCCTTTGGTGGCCAGCTCTTGCGCCAAAGCCATGGAGAAACCGTGCATGCCAGCCTTGGCAGCAGAGTAGTTGGTCTGGCCCGCCTGGCCTTTTTCGCCGTTCACGCTGCTGATGTTGATGATGCGGCCCCAGCCCTTTTCCACCATGTCGGCAACCACTTGCTTGGTCACATTGAACATGCTGTTCAGATTGGTTTCGATCACAGCGTCCCAGTCTTCGCGGGACATCTTCAGGAACATGCGGTCGCGGGTGATACCGGCGTTGTTCACCAGCACATCAATGGTGCCATGCTCAGCCTTGGCCTGGGTGAATGCCTCGACGGTCGAATCCCAGTCGCCCACGTTGCCCACCGATGCGTAAAAGGTGAAGCCCAGGGCTTTTTGTTCTGCCAGCCACTTGGCGTGGTCACGCGTGGGGCCACAGCCGGCGATGACCTTGAAACCATCTTTGTGCAAACGCTGGCAGATAGCGGTACCAATGCCACCCATGCCACCGGTTACATACGCTACTTTTTGGCTCATGCTATTTCTCCTTGTGTAAGTAATCTGCCTCGCACCACTCTACCGAAAATTTGTGAGCTGGCTGTGCAGGTAAACACTGGGGCGTGCGGTCTTTTCCAAAAAAAGTAACGAAACATGCAGACCGTCGCACGGGTGCAACGGGCATGAAAAAGGCCGCGCATCCGCGCGGCCTTGCAGGGGATCAAAAAAAGCAGTGGGCTCAGCGCTCAAGCGCCAGCGAAACGCCCATGCCGCCGCCAATGCACAAGGCAGCCAAGCCCTTCTTGGCATCACGGCGCTGCATTTCGTGCAGCAGGGTCACCAAGATGCGGCAGCCCGACGCACCAATGGGGTGGCCAATCGCAATGGCGCCACCGTTGACGTTGACCTTGGCGGGATCAATGGCCAACTCTTTGTTCACTGCGCAGGCTTGTGCCGCAAACGCTTCGTTCAACTCGAACAAGTCCACATCGGCGGCGTTCCAGCCAGCGCGTTGCAGAGCCTTGCGGGAAGCAGGCACGGGGCCCATGCCCATCGTGGCGGGGTCCAGGCCGCTGGTGCCAAAGGCCGCAATGCGCGCCAGGGGCTTGAGGCCCAGCGCTGCGGCCTTCTTGGCGCTCATCACCACCACGGCAGCGGCGCCGTCATTGATGCCCGAGGCATTGCCGGCCGTTACGCTGCCGGCCTTGTCAAACGCGGGGCGCAGGCCCGCCAGGGCTTCGGCACTGGTCTTGCGGTTGAGGTACTCGTCCACGTTGAAGACAACCGGGTCGCCTTTTTTCTGGGGAATGCTCACACCCACGATTTCGTCCACAAACTTGCCCGCATCCTGGGCGGCTGCAGCTTTTTGCTGGCTGGCCAGGGCCAGCGCGTCTTGCATGTCACGGGTAATGCCGTATTGCTTGGCGACGTTCTCGGCCGTGATGCCCATGTGGTACTGGTTGTAGACGTCCCACAGGCCGTCCACGATCATGGTGTCCACCATCTTCCAGTCGCCCATGCGCTGGCCGTCACGCGAGCCGTTGAGTACGTGGGGCGAGAGGCTCATGTTTTCCTGCCCACCCGCCACCACGATTTCGCTGTCACCCCAGGCCACGGCCTGGGCAGCCAGCATCACGGCCTTGAGGCCGGAGCCACACACGGCATTGATGGTCAAGGCAGGTGTTTCCTTCGCCACACCAGCCTTCATCATGGCTTGGCGGGCTGGGTTCTGGCCTACGCCAGCAGCCAGCACCTGGCCCATGATGACTTCACCGATCTGGTCAGACGCCAGACCCGCGCGCGCGATGGCTTCACGGATCACCACGGCGCCCAGCTCGGTTGCCGGAGTCTTGGCCAGCGAACCGCCAAACTTGCCCACCGCCGTGCGGGCGGCCGAAACGATAACGATGTCTTCCATGAAAGTCCTTTCAGTGTGAATCTCTTTTGCCCGGCGGCGCATCACCATGCGCTTTGAAGGGCGAACCTAAACATTCTCGCAGTCCTGCAAGTCAGGACTTTTGCTTAACGTAGCTGCCAGGAGCTGGCTCAATGGCCTTGAACTTGGCGCCCTTGCCATAGGTCTTGGGGGCAGCAATCTGTTTGCCAGCGTGGGCCTTCAACCAGTGGGACCAGTCGGTCCACCAGCTGCCCGCATGTTCTGTGGCCCCTTCAAGCCATTGCTCGAGGGTGGCGGGCAGCTTGCCGTCGGCGCGAATCCAGTGGCTACGTTTGTTCTTGGCGGGGGGGTTGATGACACCGGCGATGTGGCCCGAGGCCCCCATGACAAACCGCTTTTTTCCAGGCAGCACCTGGGTGGACGCGTACGCGGCGTTGATGGGCACGATGTGGTCTTCGCGCGAGCCGTAGATGTACACGGGCAGGGTGAGCTGCCCCAAGTCCAGCTTCTCGCCACAGACGGTGAGCTTGCCCGGCTGCACCAGGTTGTTTTCAAGATAGAAGTTGCGCAGATACCAGGCGTAGAAGGGGCCGGGCAGATTGGTGCTGTCGCTGTTCCAGTACAGCAGGTCGAACGGGGGCGGTGTTTCGCCCTTGAGGTAGTTGCCCACCACATAGTTCCACACCAGATCATTGGGGCGCAGGAAGCTGAAGGTCGAGGCCAGGTCTTGCCCCTTCATCAGCCCGCCCTTGCCCATTTGCAACTCACGGAACTGCACGAACGCCTCGTCAATGAACACGTCCAGAATGCCGGTGTCGGCAAAGTCGATGAGCGTGGTGAGGAAGGTGGCGCTGGCCACGGGCTCTTGCCCGCGCGCAGCCATCACCGCCAGGGCGTTGCTCAGGATGGTTCCGCCCACGCAAAAGCCCAGCGCATTGATTTGGTCAGCCCCGGTGATGCTCTGCACCACGTCAATGGCCGCCATGGCGCCGTCTTCCACATAGTCGTCCCAGGTTTTGTGGGCCAAGTCTTCGTGGGGATTGCGCCAGCTCACCACAAAGGTGCGGTGCCCCTGCTCCACAGCGTAGCGGATGAAGGAGTTGTCAGGCTGCAAATCAAGGATGTAGAACTTGTTGATGCAAGGCGGCACCAGCAAAAAGGGCCGTTCGTACACCTTGGTGGTGAGGGGCTTGTATTCGAGCAACTGGAACAGCTCGTTTTCATACACCACGGCACCCTCGGTGGTGGCCACGTTGCGGCCCACCTCGAACAGGCTCTCGTCCGTCATCGACACATGGCCCTGGCGAATGTCGTGCAGCAGGTTTTGCATACCCTTGGCAATGCTCTCACCCTTGGTCTCGATGGCTTTTTTCTGCGCCTCGGCGTTGAAGGCCAGAAAGTTGCTCGGGGCCATGGCGGCCATCCACTGCTCCACGCCAAAGCGGATGCGGGCACGGGTTTTTTCGTCGCCCTCTACGGCATCGGCCAGGCCCATCAGCGTGCGGGCGTTGAGCAGGTAGGCGGCCGCTGAAAAAGCAGCCACGGGGTTCGAAGCCCAGCCGTCGCCGCTGAAACGGCGGTCTTTCACCTCGGGCGTACCTTGCAGGCTTTGTGACCACAGCGCCTGCGCCTCCTTGAGGTACTGCTCTTGCAGGGCCTGCAGCTTGGCGGGAGACAACTGCACCGCAGGCACCTTGCCCGGGGGGCCACCCAGGTCCAGGTTCTGGAAGGATTGCAGCGCTTTGGCCCAGCTGTCTCCAAATATCTGTTGGAATTGCTGGGCACCTTGGGCCCAGAGTGCTTCAGAATTCATGCTGCGTTCCTCAAAGAGTGGTCCGTCGGGCGGGCTGCAGGCGTTTTCACCCGCTCTGGTTCATTGTTGCCCAGCCCGCTGGGGCATGGCAACCATGATGGAGCATTTCACCTACATACACACCAATGTACCTTGTCCTGATTGCATGGCTTTACGTCACTTTGATGATGGCAGTGGCCGAGGCCACCAGCCCCATGGGCACCGTGCTGGGCGCTGTCATGACGTTTGTGCTGTATGGCTTGCTGCCGATGGGCATCGTGGGCTACATCCTGGGCACCCCATCACGCAAACGCGCCATCAAGGCGCGCGAGATGGCCGAGCGGGCCGCCTACGAGGAAGCACAGGCCCAGGCGGCGGCGCCCGCCTCAACCGCGCCAGATGCAGGCGGCCAGACGCCCGCTGCCGCCGAGCAAAGCCGTGTCACGCCGATGGGAAAAGAACCGGGCTGACTGGGTGACCGTGCACCACGCTGCGCTGCTGTCATTGCCATAAATGCGCGTGACGCCCATGGCCTGCAGGCGCAAACGGGCCAGGCCCGCCAAATCGGCCAGCCATTTGCCCTGCTGGGTGGGCGATGAAACAAAGCAGGCGCTGTATTGGGGGCCAGCAGCGCAGAACGCTTCGTGCACTTCCGGGCCCACCTCAAAAGCCTGCGGGCCGATGCAAGGCCCCAGCCAAGCCAATGTATCGCAGGCTACCGCTTCAAAACTTTCAGTGTTGCTTGCTACATTTTTGATAGCTGCTTGCGCTTTATTGATAAGCGCTAGAGCCTGAAATCGCTCAAACAACGCACGCATGACTGATTCCAACACACCCACGCCGCTCTGGCCCGCCAGGCCCCGCCAGCCCGCGTGAGCAGCACCCACCACGGCGCCACTGGTGTGGGCAAGCAACACCGGCAGGCAATCGGCCACCATGATGGTGCACACCACGCCAGCATCAGTCGCCACACAGGCATCTGCCTCGGTGTTGTCGGGGGTAGAGGCGGTCAACGCAGCCACGCCCGTGCCATGCACCTGGCTTAAAAACACAGGGCGGGCGCCCGGTGTGGATTGACCCAGGGTCGCCTGCAGGAGGGCGCGGTTGGTCTGCACCGCCTGGGGGTCGTCGCCCACATGCGTGCCCAGGTTCATGCTGGCATAGGGCCCCTGGCTGACGCCGCCAGCGCGCGTGGTGCACAGGGCCTGCACGCCCGCCGGGGCGGGCCAGTCGGGCACCAGCCAATCTGCGGGCAGCGCAGCGTCCACGCCGCCGCTCACGGCGCGTTGTCCGGACACGCCGAGGGCTGGGCCTGGGCGAATGCAGGCAGGGCCATGCAGGCATCGAATGCAGCCATGGTCAAAGGCAGGCTGTCCAGGTTCACACCAAAGCGCTTGCCGTTGAAGATTTGCGGCACCAGGCAGCAATCGGCCAGCGTGGGGGTGTCACCCCAGCAATACACCGAGGGGGCCAGCCCCTGCGCCTGCCGCTCGGCGGCCAGCAGTGCCAGCTGGCGCTCAAAGGCCTCCAGGCCCTGGCGCACCCAGTGGTGGTACCAGGCATTTTTCGCGTCTTCATCGGCGTGCAGGGTACCGGTGAGGTACTTGAGCACGCGGGGGTTGTTCAGCGGGTGGATTTCGCAAGCCACCATTTGCGCCAGGGCGCGCACCCGGGCGCGGGCCAGGGGCGTGGTGGGTAACAGCGCAGGGGTGGGTTGCAGCTCTTCCAGATATTCCATGATGGCCATGGATTGCGGCAGCACGGCCCCCTCGTCGGTGACCAGGGCGGGCACCAGGGCATCGCCTACCAGGTTGGCGTAGGCCGGGTCGCGGTGCTCGCCACGCAGCAGGTGCACCGGCAGGTACTCATAAGGCAGGCCCTTGATATTGAGCGCGATGCGCACGCGAAAAGAGGCGGAGGAGCGGAAATAGTTGTAGAGCTTCATGGTCAAGCGCAAAGCGGATAACGGGGGTTCTGACGCAGAGATGGGGACGCCCCCAACACCTCAGCGCCCGTGGCTTTCGGTGCCGGTGCTGAACACCAGTTTGGTCAGCAAGGCGTTGAGCTGGGCTTGTTCCTGCGGCGTCAGGGGGGCGACCAGCCTTTCCTGCACGCGCTGGGCGGCCGGGCGCATGCGCAGCACGGCAGCTTCGCCTTCGGGGGTGATCCACAGGAGTTTGCGGCGCCGGTCCTGGGTATCAGGCTCACGCCGCACCCAGCCGCGCGCCTCCAGGCGCCCGATGACCGAGCCCGACGTGGCGGCATCAAACGCCACACGGGTGGCCAGCGTCACCTGGTCCTCGCCCGGCTGTTCCAGCAGTGCGTGCAAGATGGCGAACTGCACGGGCGTCACATCAAAGTCGGCGGCTTCTTCCATGAAAAGCGCCACCGAGCGCTGGTGCGCTCGCCGAACCAGGTGGCCCGGCGCGGTGTGTAAATCGAAGCTCTTGGGCATGGGCGCGAGTGTAGCGCCCCCCTGCAAACAGCCCGTGCCCGTGGCACACTGCGCTTCATGCGCCCACGGGCAAGCCATGCTTCGCTGGCGGGCGCGGCACTGTTTTTGGGCTGCGCACAGCAGCCACACCACAACGAAAGGCAGACATGAGCTACGTGTTCCCCCCCGCCCCCGCCCCCAGCGTTCCTGTGGTGGGCACTGAAGCGCAATTTCCGGTGCACCGCATCTATTGCGTGGGCCGTAACTATGAAGAGCACGCCAAGGAGATGGGCTTCACAGGGCGCGAGCCACCCTTCTTCTTCATGAAGCCAGCCGACGCCATCGTGGTTGCCGCTCCCGGCGCCACCACCCCGCTGCCCTACCCGTCCCTCACGACCAACCTGCACCACGAGATCGAGCTGGTGGTGGCCATTGGCAAGGGGGGCAAGAACATTGCGGCGGCTGATGCGCTCTCGCACATCTACGGCTACGCCGTGGGCCTGGACATGACCCGCCGCGACCTGCAAAACGACATGAAAAAGCAGGGCCGCCCCTGGAGCATTGGCAAGGGCTTTGACCACAGCGCGCCCATTGGCCCCATCACCCCCGCAGCGCAGGCGGGCGATGTGGGCAAGGCTGGCATCTGGCTGCAAGTCAACGGGGTGGACCGCCAGCGCAGCAACGTTGCCCAACTGATCTGGAACATTGCCGAAACCATCGAGCACCTCTCGGCCGCCTGGGAATTGCAGCCCGGCGACCTGATCTACATCGGCACCCCCGAAGGCGTGGGCGCCGTCGTCACTGGCGACGTGCTGGAAGGCGGCGTGGACGGGCTGGGCAGCATTCGCCTCAAGCTGGTGTAATGCGCCGCGCGGCGGGGGTGCATCGTTGCCCCCGCCCACCGCGCCAGCAACGCCTGCCATATTCACTACTATTTTGATAGCTTGCTGCGCTTATCCATCAAGCGCTACAAGCCGATTTGACTCAAACTTCTGCATGACCTACCGCAGCCCCATCAAACACTGCCGCAACTGCGGCAACGCCGTGGTGTACCGTCTGCCTGACGACGGCGATACCAAGCTGCGCGCCGTCTGCCCCGCCTGCAACACGGTGCACTACGAAAACCCGCTGAACGTCGTTGGCACCGTGCCCACCACGCCCGACGGACGGGTGCTGCTGTGCAAGCGCAACATTGAACCGCGCTGGGGCAAGTGGACGCTGCCCGCAGGCTTCATGGAACTGGACGAAACCACCTCGCAAGGCGCAGCCCGCGAAACCGATGAAGAGGCCGGGGCACAAATCCAGATGGGCCCACTGTTCAGCGTGCTCAACGTGCCGCGCGTGGGGCAGGTGCACTTTTTCTACCTGGCCAGCGTGCTCAGTGAAAAATTCAACCCCGGCTTTGAAACCATCGAAGCGCGCCTGTTCACCGAAGCCGAAGTGCCCTGGGACGAGATCGCCTTCCGCACGGTGAAGGAAACCCTGGAAGCCTACTTTGCCGATCGCAAGACCGGAACGTTTGGACTGCACTGCGTGGATATTGAGTGATTTGCCGCTACCGCACCGTCTGTCCGTAAGCATCGTCCAGGGGCTGCCGGTGCTGGGCAAGCGACAGCCAGGCAGCGGCTTGGGTGCGGTTGAAGCCCCGCACCGTAACGACCTGACAAGCGATACGCGCACAAGACATAGCCCCGGCAGGCCATGAAATGGGCGGCCACCATTGCCGTGGCAACCGTCAAAGCCTTCAGAGCCGTGCCATTCCCCTTGGATGTTGGATAAACAGCGGGGGCTTCAGGCGTTCACTGTTCCCCGTCCCGCACAGGCCTGTCGGTCTGCGATGGCACCACCACACCCGGCACCGGGGTGGCTGCAGCTTCTGCGGGCGTCAGTGGCACGGGGCTGCCACCAAACACGGCACCGCCCTGCCCCCCTTGGGCGCCGGGTGGCGGCGGGTCCGCATCGCGAATCACGGGCGGGAGCGAGCCTGGCGGCAGGGATGGTGGCAGCGGGTCGGCACCTACCTCGGGCGGCGGGGGAACATCCCGGCCAAACAGATCACGCACCCAGGTGCGCACACCGTTCATGGCATCGCCCAGCAAACTGGGGGTTTCTTCGTCCACAAACCGGTCGCGGCCGTCCAGGGTGTTGGTGCGGAAGGCCTGCTGCAAAAAGTCGCCCACCATGGGCAGGGCGCTGTGGGCGCCCTGGCCCCAGTAATCGCTGCGCAGGGTGATGCGCCCATCGTTGAAGCCCACCCACGCACCCGCTACCACACGCGGGTGCAAGGCAATGAACCAGCCGTCGGTGTTGTCTTGCGTGGTGCCGGTTTTGCCCGCCAGGTCGGCCCGCAGGCCGTAGCGGCTGCGCAGAGCGGAGCCGGTGCCCCGGTCGATGGTGCCGCGCATGGCGTTGCGCAGGGTTTGTGCAGCCTGCAGGGGCATGGCCTGCTCGGGCGCGGGCGGCGCAAAGGTTTGCAGCACCTTGCCGTGGCGGTCTTCAATGCTGGTGATGAGGATGGGCTCGACGTAGCGGCCTGCGTTGGCGATGGTGCTGTAGGCAGTGACCATTTCGCGCAGCGTGACCGGGCTGGTGCCCAGCGCCAGCGATGGCACCTCTTCCAGCTTGCTCTCGCGCACGCCCATGGCGCGGGCCAGGTCGGCCACACGGGCCGGGCCCACCTTCTGCATGACTTGGGCGGTGATGGTGTTTTTGGAAAATGCCAGGCCGTCGGCCAGCGTCATAGGGGCGTTGCTGGGCGCACCGCCATCGGTGGGGCGCCACACCTGGTTGCCGCCCAGCGGAATCTCTACCGCCTCGTCCATCAGCTCGTCGGTGGGCAGCGCCCCCTGCATGAAGGCGGCGCCGTACACAAAGGGCTTGAAGGTGGAGCCCGGCTGGCGGCGGGCGGCCTGCACATGGTCGAACGGGTCGGCAGCAAAGTCGCGGCTGCCCACCCAGGCCAGCACATGGCCGGTGACGGGGTCCATGGCCATGAAACCCGCCTGCACGCGGGTTTTTTCCTGCTTCAGCGCGGTCATGAAGCGGGTGTCGGCCAGCAGGGATTTCAGCACTTCATCCGCAGGCTCGCCCTTGGCCACCGCCTCGCGGTATTGCGGGGTTTCGCGCACCAGTGCTTGCACCAGTTCGCTCTTGGGGTTCCAGCCGTTGCGGGCCGACCAGGCGTTGTCGGCAATGCCCTGCAACTGGCGGCCCTGCCGTGCCACGGCCTGGTTGGCCATGGCCTGCAGGCGCGAGTCGATGGTGGTGCGCACGATGAGGCCATCGGCGTGCAGGCTGTAGCCATTGGCATCGGCCCAGGCGATGAGCTGCTTGCGCAGTTGCTGCGCAAAGTGCGGGGCCAGGCCCATGGCTTCGGTCTGGCGTTCAAAGTCAATGCGCAGCGGGCGCTTTTGCAGGGCCGCCAGCTTGGACTCTTCCAGCTTGCCGCGCTTGACCATTTGCGCCAGCACGATGTTGCGCCGCGCCTGCGAGCGCTCGGGCTGGGTCACGGGGTTGTAGTAGGCCGTGCCCTTGAGCATGCCAATCAGCGTGGCACTTTCCAGCAGGTTGAGCTTGTCGGCCGACTTGTCGAAATACGTGCGCGCGGCCATCTCGATGCCGTAGGCGTTGTACAGAAACGGCACGGTGTTGAGGTAGGTCTCCAGGATTTCATCCTTGGAGTACGTCCACTCGATCTTGAAGGCGGTGATGGCCTCCTTGAGCTTGCGGGTGATGGTGCGCGAGCGGCCAATTTCTTCCGGGAACAGGTTGCGCGCCAGCTGCTGCGTGATGGTGGAGCCGCCCTGCGGATCGCCGCGCAGCGTGTGCACCACCGACGACGCAGTGCGCCTGAAGTCCATGCCCGAGTGCTCGTAAAAGCGGTGGTCCTCCGTGGCGATGAGGGCGTTGACCACATGGGGCGAGATGCGGTTCAGCGCCACCCACTCGCGGTTGGCCCAGCGGTACTCGGCCAGCACCTTGCCATCCACCGACAAGAGCTGCGCGGGCCGCTCGGTCTTGGCCTTGGTGATGTCGGCAATCGATGGGGTGAACGGGATGAGCAGCAGCGTGTACACCGCCAGCAGCGCTGGCAAGGCCAGCACCAGCAGCAGCCAAGTGCGCCAGCTGCGGGGCTGCAAGCGCCCCCAAAGGGCGGGTACAGTGCGCAGGGTTTGCAGCACCCGGCGCGCCCCAGCCATCAGGCCCGTGCGCAAAGTGGAGAGAAAACGGAGCATGGGTTCAGTTCAGCCCGGGCTGGGGCTGCTCAGTGAATGGATCAACCGGCCTTGTGGCGCCCCTGGCAAGTCGGGGCACATGGCACCACACCATGCTCACGCGGCACCGCCCTCGCCCGCCAGCAGCGCCAGCATGCCTGCCTCGTCCAGCACGGGCACGCCCAGTTCTTCGGCTTTGGCCAGCTTGCTGCCCGCGTCTTCACCAGCCACCACATAGCTGGTTTTTTTGCTGACCGAGCCCGACACCTTGGCGCCTGCGGCTTCGAGCATCTCTTTGGCCGCGTCGCGGCTGAGCGTGGGCAGGGTGCCCGTCAGCACAATGGTCTTGCCCGC
The DNA here is from genome assembly GCF_016406015.1 of Acidovorax sp. IB03. Lineage (NCBI taxonomy): Bacteria > Pseudomonadati > Pseudomonadota > Betaproteobacteria > Burkholderiales > Comamonadaceae > Acidovorax > Acidovorax sp. IB03. Next base: position 201,935 of record NZ_JAEFCH010000003.1, read on the forward strand.
CAGCACCTGGGGTGCGCGTTCGGTGGGCACGCCCTCGGGCCAGGTCACGCCGCAGGCACGCAGTTGTTCCACCACCTCGCGGTTGTGGGGCTGCTGGAAGAAGGTGTGCACGCTGCGCGCCACGATGGGGCCCACGTCGGGCACCTGCAGCAGTTGCTCTTCGGTGGCGGCCGACTCGGCATCCGCCCCCATGAGCGCGTCCAGCGTGCCAAAGTGCTTGGCCAGGTCTTTGGCCGTGGACTCGCCCACGTGCCGGATGCCCAGCGCAAACAAAAAGCGCGGCAGCGTGGTTTGCTTGGACTTCTCCAGCGCGGCCAGCAGGTTCAGGGCCGAGCGGTCGGCCATGCGCTCCAGCACCACCAGGGCGCTCAGGCCCAAGCGATACAGGTCAGGCAGTGTGCGGATCACGTTGGCATCCACCAGCTGGTCTACCAGCTTGTCGCCCAGGCCCTCAATGTCCATGGCGCGGCGGGCGGCAAAGTGCAGGATGGCCTCTTTGCGCTGGGCTGCGCAAAAAAGGCCGCCTGTGCAGCGGTGGTTGGCCTCGCCCTTTTCACGCACCACCTCGCTGCCGCAAATGGGGCACTGGCGCGGCATGCGGAAATTCTGGACGTAGGCCGGGCGCGGGCCGGAAGCCATCACGCCCACCACTTCGGGAATCACATCGCCTGCGCGCCGCACGATCACCTGGTCACCCACGCGCACGCCTTTCTTGCGAATCTCGAACAGGTTGTGCAACGTGGCATTGGTCACCGTGACGCCGCCCACAAACACCGGCGCCAGGCGCGCCACGGGCGTGAGCTTGCCGGTGCGGCCCACCTGGATGTCGATGCCCTCGACCTTGGTCGCCATCTCCTGCGCGGGGTACTTGTGCGCCACAGCCCAGCGGGGTTCGCGGGTCTTGAAGCCCAGGTCGCGCTGCAACTGCAGCGAGTTGACCTTGTAGACCACGCCATCAATGTCGTATGGCAATGCATCGCGGCTGGCGCCCACCTGCTGGTGAAACGCTACCAATTCCGTAGCGCCTCGCGCAATCTGCACCTCGGCTGCGACCGGAAAACCCCAAGATTTCAGCGTCTGCAGCATCTCGTAATGCGTGCGAAACACCGGCCCGCCCTGGTCAGGCGGCGTGATGGCGCCCAAGCCGTAGGCAAAAAAGCTCAGCGGGCGCTGGGCGGTGATGTTCGAATCGAGCTGGCGCACGGCCCCCGCTGCGGCGTTGCGCGGGTTCACAAAGGTCTTTCCGCCCTGCTCGCGCTGGCGCTCGTTCAGGGCATCAAAGTCGGCCCGGCGCATGTAGACCTCGCCGCGCACTTCCAGCACTGGGGGTACGCCCTCGGGCAAGGTCAGCGGAATCTGACGGATGGTGCGGATGTTGTGCGTCACGTCCTCGCCCACCTCGCCGTCGCCCCGCGTGGCGGCCTGCACTAGGCGGCCACGCTCGTAGCGCAGGCTCATGGCCAAGCCGTCAAACTTGGGCTCGGCCACGTATTCGATGGCGGGGTCAGCCTCGCTCAGCCCCAGCTCGCGGCGCACGCGGGCGTCAAATGCTTGCGCGCCCGTGGCTTCAGTGTCGGTTTCGGTGTGGATGCTGAGCATGGGCACCACATGACGCACCGGGGCCAGCCCTTCCATCACGGCGCCAATCACGCGCTGGGTGGGTGAATCAGGGGTAACGAGATGTGGGTGTGCGGCCTCGAGCGCCTGCAATTCGCGGAACACGCGGTCGTATTCGGCGTCGGGCACGGTGGGCTCATCCAGCACGTAATACTGGTGGGCCCACTGATTCAATTGAGTGCGCAGGGCAACAGCTTTTGCTTCCAAATCGATAGCTGCTTGCGCTTTATTTTCGGGCGCTGGAGCCGAAAAAAGGTCTAAATTTTCGGTCATGGATTGTGATCGGCATCGACAGACACGGGGCGCGTTGCCTGCAAAGGGCAAGGCTGGCGCCAGGAACACCGAGCGAAGGCCGCCCTGCAGAGAGGGCGCCGTTCCCCGCAGGGGAGAAGACGCCGAAAACGGCTCAAAAGGGGCTGCACGTTCTAGCTAAACAGGCGGCGGGCCAGCACCGAGCCAGCCGACAAATCACGCGCATCAAGCTGGTCATACAGCAGCTCCAGGTCCGCGGCGATCGGGTCCATGGCCATGGCGGGCAAGGGTTGGCCGTTCTGGTCGCACAGCACACCGTCCATGGCTTCCGCCAGGGCTGCGCCCACTTCACGCAGGCGGGCAAAGGGCTGTTCTGTGCGGTGCACCTGGGCCACGTCTAGGCTCAGGCTGATGTCGCGGATGGCGGACTGGTCTGGGTCATCGGCCAGGGCGGCCTGGGTGTCGTAACCCAGGGTGAGCACGGGCGGCAGGCCAGGTGCGCTGGCGGGCAGCACCAAACGGCCGGGCATGGCGCCCACCACAAAGCCCACGCGGGCGGCATTTTGCAGCAGGTAGCCGGGGCTCCAGGCGGCCTGGTGGGCGCGCAGCACAAACAAAAGCTGCGCGTCGTGGTCGCTGGCGAACTGATCCAGCTCGCGGGCGCGGGCCACTTCCTGCAGCATGTCGGGGAAGTCGGGGGCGGCGTTGATGGCGTCGGCAAAGCCCTGTGCCTTCATCACGAATTCAGAGAACTCGATCTCGTTGAGCGCGCCCATGCGGTTGGCCAGTTGCACCCCGGCCTGGAAGCTGCGGTAGCGCTGGCCGGGTGCAGGGGTCTCCCACTGCTGGGTGGCGTCGTTCAGCCCTTCAATGGCAAAAGGCTTGCTGCCGGCGCGGCGCGTGGGTGGCAAGGCGGCCAGGGCCGCGTCGCCAGAGACAAGGCCTTCGGGCTGGATGGACGCGATCACATCGATCAGCGGATCCAGCCCTGGGCGGCGTTCCAGGCTGTGCGTGGGCACCGGCATGCGCAGGGCATCGCCCGCATCCACCGTGTGTTCGTGCGGCTCTGCACCCTGATCCAGATTCGCATAGCTGGCGGCGTTGCTCGGGCCCAAGTCGGCGTCGAGCGAAGGTTCCTGGCGCAGGGTGGGTTCAAGCAAGGGGTCGCCTGCGACGGGGGCCGGGCGGTCCGGGTCAGGGGGCAAGGCTTTTTTGGGAGCGTTGCGGTGCAGGATCCAGGCGTTGTAGGCCACGATGGCCGCCAGCACCAGCCCACCGGTGATTGCCAGACTCAGTAACAGAGATGAGTTCATGGGGGGTCAGTTCAAATCAAGCGTCGGCCATGGACAGGGCGGACTCCATGTCCACCGCCACGATGCGCGACACACCTTGTTCCTGCATGGTTACGCCGATCAGTTGCTCGGCCATTTCCATGGCGATCTTGTTGTGGCTGATGAACAGGAACTGGGTTTCCTTGCTCATGCTGGCCACCAGCTTGGCGTAGCGCTCGGTGTTGGCGTCGTCCAGCGGCGCGTCCACCTCGTCCAGCAGGCAAAACGGAGCGGGGTTGAGCTGGAAGATCGCAAACACCAGCGCAATGGCCGTGAGTGCCTTCTCGCCACCCGAGAGCAGGTGAATGGTCTGGTTCTTCTTGCCGGGTGGCTGCGCCATCACCTGCACGCCCGAATCCAGAATCTCGTCGCCGGTGATGATGAGCTTGGCCTGCCCGCCCCCGAACAACTCAGGGAACATGCGGCCGAAGTGCCCGTTCACCGTCTCAAACGTGCCCGACAGCAGCTGGCGGGTTTCGCCGTCGATCTTGCGGATCGCGTCTTCCAGCGTGTTCATGGCCTCGGTCAAATCGGCGGTTTGCGCGTCCAAAAACACCTTGCGTTCACGCGCCAGGTTCAGTTCATCCAGCGCAGCCAGGTTGACGGCGCCCAGCGCGGCAATTTCGCGGTGCAGGCGGTCGATTTCGCCCTGCAGGCCCTGCACGCGCACGTTGCCGTCGGCAATCGATTTTTCGACGGCCTCCAGGTCGGCCTGGGCGTCGGTCAGCAGCGTGGTGTATTGCTCCAGGCCCAGACGCGCGGCCTGTTCCTTGAGCTGGAATTCGGTGATGCGCTGGCGCAGCGGGTCCAGCGCCCGCTCCAATTGCATGCGGCGCTCGTCACTGGCGCGCAGTTTGGCTGTCAGGTCGTCGTATTCGCTGCGCTGGGCGGCCAGAGCCTTTTCCCGGTCCATCTTCAAGTCCAGCGCCTGTTGCAAGCCGCCCTGCGCCGCGGCGTCTGACAGGCGTGCCAGCTCGTCGCGGGCGCGCTGCTGCTCGTCGGTGAGGGCCGTGGCCTGCTGGTTGGCGGTTTCGATGGAGCGGTTCAGCTCGGCGCGGCGGGCGTCCAGGCTGCGTTGCGAGAAGGTGGCCTCTTGCACCTGGCGCTCCAGCATGCGCTGCTGTTCGCGGCAGGCGTTTAGCTTGCGCTCGGTCTCGATCACCCGGTCGCCCAGCTGGGCTTCGCGCTCCTGGCTGTCGGCCAGTTGCATGTCCAGCTCTTCAAAGCGGGCCTCGGCGGCCACGCGGCGCTCTTGCAGGTCGGCCAGTTGGGCCTCGACCTCACCCAGGTCGGCGTCAATCTGCTCGCTGCGCGCACGGGTCTGCTCGGCCAACTGGGTCAGGCGCAGGGTTTCCACCTGCAGTTCGTGGGCGCGGCTTTGGGCCTCGGTGGCCTCGCGGCGGGCGGCCACCAAGCGTTGCGAGGCATCGGCATAAGCCGCTTCGGCGCGGACCAGCGCGGTGCGCGATTCGTCGGCAATCAGCGCCTGGGCGCGCAGTTCTTTTTCGAGGTGCTCAATTTCTTGCGCACGCGCCAGCAGGCCCGACTGTTCGGAGTCTTGCGCGTAAAAGCTCACACTGTGGCTGCTGACGGCGTGGCCCGTGGGCACATAGATCACTTCGCCCGGCTGCAGGCTGGCGCGGCGGTTCAGGGCCTCGTCCAGCGTCTGGGCGATGCTGCAGCCCTGCAGCCAGTCGGTCAGCACAGCGCGCAGGCTGGCGTCGTGGATGCGCAGCAGGTCTGACAGCCGGGTGTGCGCGCCCGTGGGCTCGGGCACACCCGCAGCAGGGGCGCTGTAGAAAGCCAGACGTGCGGGAGGCGCGTCGTTTTCGTTCGAGCCCAAAAAGCCGCGCACCATGTCCAGGCGCCCCACTTCCAGCGCGCCCAGGCGTTCGCGCAGGGCGGCTTCCAGGGCGTTTTCCCAGCCGGGTTCGATGTGGATGCGACTCCACAGGCCCTGCATGCCATCCAGTCCGTGTTTGGCCAGCCAGGGGCGCAGCTTGCCATCGGTCTTGACCTTTTCCTGCAGCGCCTTCAGGGCTTCCATGCGGGCCGACAGGTCGGTCTGGCGGGCGCTTTCGGTGTTCACGTCCTGCTGGCGGGCGCGGCGGTCTTCGTCCAGCTGGGGCACGGTGTCTTGCAACTCTGCCAGGCGGGCTTCAGTGGTCTCGGCCTGTTCTTGGGCGGCTTCCAACTGGCTGCGCAGGTTGTTCAGGCGGGCTTCGTCGGGCGCGGCCAGGGCGTTGCGGTCGGCGCGCAGGCGCTCGTAGCGGGTGTCGAGCTGGCGGCTTTGCTCGTCCAGGCTGCGCTGCTCGGCGGCCAGCACGCCAATTTGCTGCTGCACCTGCACCACGCTGGCGCGCTGCTCGCTGGCGCGGGTCTGCGCCTGGCGCAGGGCGTCTTCCAGGTCGGGCAGCTGCATGGCCTGCTCTTCGAGCTGGGCCGCCAGCAGTTCGGCACGCTCTTCGGCGTCCACGCCCGCACCGGCCAGGTTTTCCAGCTCGATGTCGGCTTCTTCCTTCCGGGCCTGCCACTGGGCGATCTGCTCGGCCAGGGTGGACAGGCGCTGCTCCACGCGCACGCGGCCTTCCACCACGTAGCGGATTTCAGCTTCGAGCCGCCCCACTTCGGCCGTGGCCTCGTACAGCTTGCCCTGGGCCTGGTTGACCTGGTCGCCCGCCGCGTAGTGCGCCTGGCGGATGGTTTCCAGGTCAGATTCGACAGCGCGCAGGTCGGCCATGCGCGATTCGAGGTCGTTCACGGCCTGCAGGCCCTCCAGGCGCACCTTGGTCTGCTCGGCCTCTGCGTCGGCGCGCTTCAGGAACCACAGCTGGTGCTGCTTGAGCGTGGCGTCAGCGTTCAGCGCGTTGTATTTGGCGGCCACCTCGGCCTGCTTTTCCAGCTTTTCGAGGTTGGCGTTCAGCTCGCGCAGGATGTCTTCCACCCGCGTGAGGTTTTCGCGCGTGTCGGCCAGGCGGTTTTCGGTCTCGCGGCGACGCTCTTTGTATTTGGAGACCCCGGCAGCTTCTTCGAGGAACAGGCGCAGCTCTTCGGGGCGACTTTCGATGATGCGGCTGATGGTGCCCTGCCCAATGATGGCGTAGGCGCGGGGCCCCAGGCCGGTGCCCAGAAACACGTCCTGCACGTCGCGGCGGCGCACGGGCTGGTTGTTCAGAAAGTAGCTGCTGGTGCCGTCGCGGGTGAGCACGCGGCGCACGGCCACCTCGCCGTATTGGCCCCACTGGCCGCCTGCGCGGTGGTCGGAGTTGTCAAACACCAGCTCCACGCTGGCGCGGCTGGCCTGCTTGCGGGTGGTGGTGCCGCTGAAGATCACGTCCTGCATGCTCTCGCCGCGCAGCTCGCTGGCCTTGCTCTCGCCCAGCACCCAGCGCACCGCATCCATGATGTTGGATTTGCCGCAGCCATTCGGCCCCACCACACCGACCAGTTGCCCTGGCAGCATGAAGTTGGTGGGTTCAGCGAACGACTTGAAGCCGGAGAGCTTGATGGAGGTAAGACGCACGGGTCAGGCGGAGGGAGCGTGGAGCAAGGACAACAGCGAACAACAACGCAAATCGCCCAGGAAGCTGCAGGCGACCTGGGCAGGCCCGGATGATACCGCGCCCCAAGGGGCCGCCTGCCTCTGATCCTGGCGCACGCCGCCGTGCCAGGGCCGCTCGATGCTGCGACGCAGCACGCTGGCGGCCAATATTCAACCAAATTGGCCTCTGGCGCTTGACGGACAAGCGCTACCAGCTATCAAAATATGAGCATTTTTCCAACCTACGATAGGCCACCGCTGCCCGAGGTTTCATCGACCCTGCCAGCAAATCCCCTCGGGGGCGCCAATAATTGCGGCTCGGCATTCATCCCAGCCCCTCTGTTCAGACCCGACACCGCCACCCCACGGCATGACACCCCTGCACGCTCCGCGCGACCCCGCTGCCATGCTGGCCCAGACGCTGGCGCAGTGGAACCCCCACCAAGACCTCTGGCTGTTTGGCTACGGCTCGCTTATCTGGCGACCCGACTTTGACTACGCCGAGCAGCGGCCCGCCAAGGTGCACGGCTGGCACCGAGCGCTGAAGATGTGGAGCCGCGTGAACCGGGGCACGCCCGAATGCCCCGGCCTGGTGTTTGCGCTGCTGACCGGGGGCAGCTGCCGGGGCATGGTGTTTCGTATCGAACGGCACCGGGTGCGGGATGTGATGCCCCCGCTGTGGGACCGCGAGATGGTCAACGCCGTGTACGACCCGCGCTGGCTGCCCTGCCAGACGCCGTACGGCACGGTGAAGGCGCTGGCGTTCACCCTGTCGCGCAAAAGCCCCAACCACACGGGCGTGCTGCCAGACTATGAATACCGCCGCATTTTTGAGCAGGCGTCCGGCCGCTACGGCACCACGCGGGACTACGCACAAGCCACGCACGATGAATTGCTGCGGCACGGCATCCACGACAGGGCCCTGGCGCGGCTGATTGCGCTGACACGCCGCCCGCGCTAAGCCAGGCCCTGGGCACATGGTCCCCGCAACGCCTGGGGGGCGCCCTCCATAATGGCCCCATGCACCTGGTTGCCATCACATCCTTCTTGGCGGGTCTGGTTGTCGTCATCGTGGGGGCGGAACTGATTGTTCGCGGCGGCTCACGGGTGGGGGCGCTGCTGGGGGTGTCGCCCATGATTCTGGGCCTGACCGTGGTGGCTGTGGGCACCAGCACCCCCGAAATGGCCGTGGGGCTGACCGCAGCCGCCGAGGGCAACGGCGGGCTGGCGGTGGGCAACATCGCCGGCACCAACATCGTCAACATTCTTTTCATTCTGGGCCTGAGCGCGTGGATCAAGCCGCTGCCCTTGCAACTGCTGAGCCTGAAGCTGGACTTGCCGGTGATGGTGATATCGGCCGGGGCACTGCTGTGGATGGCGTGGGACGGCCAGCTCAGCCGCCCCGAAGGCGCCCTGATGGTGGGCGCAGCGGTGGCGTACACCATTGCCATGGTTTACATGAGCCAGCGCGAAAGCCTGCCTATCCAGCAAGAGTTCTCGCGCGAGTACAGCGCCAGCAACCTCCTGCCCCGGGTTACCACCCTGCAGGGCACGGTCAGCGTGCTGATGCTGGCGGCCGGCATCGTCGTCGTGGTGGTAGGGGCTGAACTGCTGGTGACGGGTGCCGTAGACATGGCCCGGTCGCTGGGCGTATCAGACGCGGTGGTGGGCCTGACTATTGTGGCCATCGGCACATCGGCGCCCGAGCTGGCCACCACCATCATGGCCACCCTCAAGAACGAGCGGGACATTGCCATTGGCAACCTGATTGGCAGCAGCACCTACAACATTCTGTTCATTCTGGGCGTCACCTGCCTGGCAACCCCCAGCGGGGTGCCCGTGGACGCGCCCTTGCTGCACGTAGACCTGCCGCTGGCGGCGCTGGTGGCGCTGCTGTGCGTGCCCATTTTCGTTACCGACCGGCGCATCTCGCGCACCGAAGGCGCTCTGTTCGTCACCGCTTACGCGGTGTACCTGGGCACGCTGATTTTCGTGCGCGCATGAACGCAGGGGCATCGCTGGGTGCGCGCAGCCCATCATGCAGAATGGCCTGCGAAGCATGGCTGGCGCAGGCGCCCCTCCCGGCCACCCCTTCCAGAAGTATTCGATCACCCGTTGGAGAAGCACCATGGCATCCTTGAACCGGCTCGTCGCCGCCACCGATCTTTCCGCCCCCGCCCGGCACGCCGTTGAGCGTGCTGCCAGCGTGGCCCGCGTGACCGGCGCGCAGCTCGATCTGGTGCATGTGACCACGCCTGCGCCGCTGCAAAGGCTACGCCGGCTGGCCGGGCAGATTCCGTCTGACCTGGAGCAGCTCATGCTCAATGCCCCGCGCAATGCCCTGCAAGAGCTGGCAGACTCCATGGCGCAGCGCCACAACGTTGCAACCCAGGTGCATGTAGCCCACGGTGCCCTGCTGCCCGAATTGCAGGGCTACACCGATGCCGCCCAGGCCGACCTGGTGGTGCTGGGCGCGCGGGGCGCGAGCTTCATGCGGCACATGCTGCTGGGCTCTACCGCAGAACGCATGGTGAGCAAGACCACGCGCCCGATGCTGGTGGTCAAGCAGGCGCCCCACGAGCCCTACAAGACGGTGCTGGTGCCGGTGGACTTTTCAGCGCATTCGCTGCGTTCCATCCGCATCGCACAGGCGGTGGCGCCGGGCGCCAGCCTGGTGCTGCTGCATGCCTACGACGTGCCATACGAGGGAATGATGGAATACGCCGGTGTGCAGGCCGATCAGATCCAGCACTACCGATCCAAAGCCCGCCAGGAGGCGCTGGAAAGTATGCAGGCGCTGTGCGAAGTGGCGGGCCTGGACCCGGTATTCACCCCCACGGTGGTGATGCACGGCGACCCCTCGCTGCTGCTGGTGCAGCAGGAGCAGGAACTTGACTGCGATCTGATCGTGATGGGCAAGCAAGGAGACAACACGCTGGAAGACGTGTTGCTGGGCAGCGTCACCCGCTATGCCCTGGCGCAGTCGCAGTGCGATGTGCTGGTGTCGGTGTAAACCACTGGCGCCGGCTTTTTCAGAATGAGGCGCCATGGGCGCCTAGGCCTCAATGAAAGTCGCGGCTGCCCTGCAACGCCCCGCCCAGGCGGCCCAGCAGCGGGGTCAGGTCTTTGAAGCGCTGGGCGACCAGGTGACGCACGGCGGGCACCCCAGGCGCTGCGCCCTGCCCCCCGGCCGATGGCGGCACCGGCCCTGTAGCGCACTGCCACAGGCCCTGCACGGCCAGCAGTTGTGACTTGAGCAGCGCATCGCGCCACTGCTCAATCAACCCCGGCCAGACGACGACGTTGACCGGGCCGGTTTCATCCTCCAGCGTCACAAACATGGTGCCTTTGGCGGTGCCCGGCCGCTGGCGCACGGTGACGATGCCGCAGGCGCGCACGCTGCGGCCATGGGGCACGCTTTGCAGCTGCAGGGCCGTGAGCAGCCGCCAGCGCGCCAGGCGCGGGCGCAGCAGGGCCAGTGGGTGGCGGCGCAAGGTCAGGCCCGTGGCGGCGTAGTCGAAGACGATTTCTTCGCCCTCGGGCGCCTGGGGCAGCTCCAGCGGCGCTTCGTTGACCGGGGCGTGGCGCAGCAGCGCAGGGGCGCGGTGCTGGGCGGCGGCGTCCCACATTTGCTGGCGACGGTGGCCCGACAAGGCGGCCAGCGCATCGGCAGCGGCCAGGGCCTGCAGGTCGTGCCGCTCCAGCCCGGCGCGCAGGGCCAGGTCTTCGGTGCTGGCAAAGCGGTGCTGCGGTGCCTGCGCACGGGCCTGCAGCAAGCGCTTTGCGGCATTGGCATGCAGGCCGCTGACCAGCCGCAACCCCAGGCGCACCGCAGGCTGGGGCAAGGCAGCGGGCCGCACGCCGGGGATGGGCCGGGGGGGCTGCAGCCGCTGGGGCGTGCCTTCCAGCGTGCAATCCCAGTCGCTGTGGTTCACATCGATCGGCAGCACACGCACGCCGTGGCGGCGGGCATCCTGCACCAGTTGCGATGCGCTGTAGAACCCCATGGGCAAGGAGTTGAGCAGCGCCGCGAGAAAGCACGCGGGCTCGTGGCACTTGAGCCAGCTGCTGCTGTAGGCCAGCAGCGCAAAGCTGTAGGCATGGCTTTCTGGAAAGCCGTATTCGCCAAAGCCCAGCATCTGCGCAAAGATGGCCTGGGCAAAGGGCAGCGCGTAGCCGTTGGCAACCATGCCGTCGATCAGGCGCTTTTCAAACTTATGCACGCCGCCCGTGCGCTTCCAGGCGGCCATGGACCGGCGCAGGGCATCGGCCTCGGCGGCTGAGAAATTGGCCGCAATCATGGCGATCTGCATCACCTGTTCCTGAAAAATCGGCACGCCCAGCGTGCGCTCCAGCGCCTTTTCCAGCTCGGGCTTTTCCAGCACCAGCGCCTCGCCCCGCCTGCGCCGCTCGCGCGCCTGCAAATACGGATGCACCATGCCGCCCTGGATGGGGCCGGGCCGCACGATGGCCACTTCCACCACCAGGTCGTAAAACACACGCGGCTGCAGGCGCGGCAGCATGCTCATCTGGGCGCGGCTTTCGATCTGGAACACGCCCACGGTGTCTGCGGCGCAAATCATGTCGTAGGTGTGCGGGTCTTCAGCCGGGATGTCGGCCAGCCGCCAGCGCTCACCCCGCAGCGCGGCGCGCAGATCCAGGCAGCGGCGCAGTGCGCTGAGCATGCCCAGCGCCAGCACGTCCACCTTCATCAGGCCCATGTCGTCCAGGTCGTCCTTGTCCCACTGGATGATGGAGCGGTCTGCCATGGCCGCGTTTTCAATCGGCACCAGCCGCGACAGCGGCCCCTGCGTAAGCACAAAGCCGCCCACATGCTGGCTGAGGTGGCGCGGAAACCCGTGCAGCTCACCCGCCAGTTCCAGCCACAGGCGGGCGGTGTGCGCCGCCAGCGGCTGGCCCAATGATTCGGCCAGGGCCTGCAGCTTGTGGCTGGCCAGGTCTTCGTCAAACCAGTGGTGCTCTTTGGCAAAGGCATCGACCACCGCCGGGTGCACGCCCAGGGCCTCGCCCACGTCACGCAGCACGCTGCGGGTGCGGTAGGTGGTGACCACGGCGGCAATGGCGGCGCGGTCGCGTCCGTATTTGCTGTAGATGTACTGGATAACCTCTTCGCGCCGATCATGCTCAAAGTCCACATCAATGTCGGGCGGCTCCTGGCGGTCTTTGCTGATGAAGCGCTCAAACAGCAGGTGCGAGCGGGTGGGGTCTACCTCGGTAATGCCCAGGCAAAAGCACACCGCCGAATTGGCCGCCGAGCCGCGCCCCTGGCACAAGATGCCCTGGCTGCGCGCATAGCGCACGATGTCGTGCACCGTCAGAAAGTACATCTCGTATTGGCAGTCGGCAATCAGCGCCAGCTCACGCTGCAGCTGGGTGTGCACCGCAGGCGGCACGCCCTGCGGGTAGCGGCTGGCTGCGCCTTCGTAGGTGAGCCAGGCCAGGCCCTGGGCGGGTGTCATGCCGGGGGGCACGGCCTCTTGCGGGTATTGGTATTTGATTTCGTCGAGGCTGAAGGTGCAGCGCTGCGCAATCTGCACCGTGGCCTGCAGCAGCTCGGGCGGATAAATGCCCGCCAGCCGCACGCGCTGGCGCAGGTGCCGCTCGGCATGCGGCTGCAGCGCAAAGCCGCATTGCGCCACCGGCAGGCCCAGGCGCACGGCGGTGATCACGTCCTGCAGCGGCTTGCGCGAGCGCACATGCATGTGCACATCGCCCGCGGCCACCAGCGGCACGCCCACCGCCGCGCCCGCCTGCTGCAAGGTGGCCAGCCACAGGTCGTCGTCGGGCTCCAGCAGCAGCTCAGCCACCAGCCAAAAATTCAAGCCAAACTGGGCTCTAGCGCTTTCCAATAAAGCGCTAACAGCTACAAAATCAGTAGCGTTTTGCACCGTGCGCTCGGGCACCAGCAGCAGCTCGCAGCCTTGCAGCTGGCGCACATCGCTCAGGGGCCCCATCTGGTAACTACCTTTGGCCGCGCTACGCCGCGCCGTGGTGATGAACTGGCACAGGTTGCCCCAGCCCTGCGCATTGCGCGCCAGTGCCACCAGCCGAAAGCCGGGGTACGCAAACTCGCTGCCCACGATGAGGTGCAGCCCCAGCGCCTTGGCCCGCACATGGGCGCGCACCACACCCGCCACCGAGCATTCGTCCGTCAGCGCCAGTGCGCGGTAGCCCAGGGCGGCAGCGCGCTCCACCAGCTCGTGCGGGTGCGATGCGCCACGCTGAAAGCTGAAGTTGGAGACGCAGTGCAGCTCGGCATAGTCGGGCAGCACCAGCGTGGCCGGGCGGGCGGGTGTGGTGCCTTCAGCCATAAATGCCGTGCAAAAACCAGCGATGCTGCCGGGTGGGCGCGCCGCCTTCGGTGCCAGGCGGGGCCGATGGTGTCCGCTCACGAAACACCCACACATGCCCGGCGCGCTCGTTGTGGGCCACAAAGTAGTCGCGAACCACCAGGCCGGGGGCGGGGTCGGCACCGCAGGCATTGGGGGGCGATTCAGGGGCGTCGGCAGCTTCCCACCACGCGGCCTCCAGCCGGTGGGGGCCCGCCAGCAGGCGCAGCGGCCCCTGGTAGCAAGGGCGGCTGCCCTGCACCGCCAGGCGTTGCGGCGGGCGCAGCAGCCAGGTGGGCCACAGGCTGGCGTCGGGCAACGCGTGGGGCTGCGGGGATTTGCCAGGGTCTGTTCCACCTGCCTGCAGCAAGTGGCTGACGGGCCGCCAGTGCTGCATGCGTTCGGGCCGGTGGTCTGCCACCAGGGCCACGCCTTGCACCTGCTCGGGCCCCAGGCGGGCCGACAGGCGCTCTACCAACTGGTGCCAGCTTTCACTGCGGGCGTGGTCTTCGGCACTGCGGCCCACCACGCCTGCGGGGGGCAGCAGGCTGGCGCTGGCCTGGGGCATGGGCACGGTTTGCAGGGCGCGCAGGGCAATCTGGTTGACGGGTGCGGCCAGCGGCGTGCGGGCCAGGTGCTCGGCCAGCAGGCGGCGCAGGTGGGCCAGGGCCTGCGTGGGCTGGGCGGTGCGCACAGGCAGCGCCTGCCAGGGGGGCACGGGCTTGCCGTCCACCTTGCGCAGGTCGTGGTGCCAGGCCAGTTCCAGCGCCAGCACGCCCTGCTGGCGCGCCTGTAGCCAGGCCTGCAGTGCTTGCAGCAAGGCGTGGGCCGACCACAGCAGCGCATCGGCCGAGGTGGCCAGCGCGGGCAGCTCGGCCGCCAGGGCGAAGGTTTCGGGCAGCTCCAGCCAGGTGTGCGTGTGGGGGGCGTCGCCATAGGCACAGTCCAGCGCGTACAAGGCCGAAGCGCCCAGCCGCCGCGCCACCCCATCGCGCGGCAAGGCGCGCAACTGGCCCCAGGTGTTGCAGCCCATGCGCGCCAGGCTGGCCACATGGGGGCGCAGCGCCGTCAGGGTGTGCAGGGGCAAATCGTGCGGCACGCGCCGGGGTGGGCGCAGCCCTGCCTGCTGCAGCCGCAGCAGTGCCAGGGCCTGGAACGATGTAGCGCCCTGGGCAAAAGGCGCGGGCGGTGGCTGCACGCGGGGCGATGGAGACGCCAGCCAGGCCACCGGTGCAGGTTCGGGCGCAACGCCGGTTTCCATCGCAGGCGCACTGGCTTGCAGCTGGGCCAGCAGCGCCGCGCGGCCGCCCCACAGGCGCTCGGTGGTAGACACCTCCAGCAGCAGCGCCTCATCCACACGCGCCACCCTGGGGGTAAAGCGCAGCGCCCACCAAGCCTCGGCGCCTTGTACCGTTTGCCATGTGGGCGTAGCACCGGGCACACCGCCCGACGGTGCGTGCGCGTGCAGGCTGGGCTCGGCACCCGCTACCCCAGGGGCGTGGGCGCTGGGCGGGCGGGGTTCAACGGGTTGCGGGCACGGCCAGGCGATCCAGTGCATGTGCCACCCCCTTCCACCCACCGGCAGGCTCTTGCAAACCACCCAGCGCAGCACCACCCTCCCGCATCCCGAACGCAGTGGCCAGCGCCAATGCGGGCAATGCTGCAGGTGCAGCAGAAACGGGTGATGACCGCACAGGCGTTACGGGCGCAACAGCGCCCTGCCCTCGCCGCTGCTGGCTGCGCAGGGCGCCTGCTGCCAGCACCTGCGCCAGCCGGGCTGAGCCCGCTGGCAACACCAAAGGCTGGGCCAGCGGCGGCCCCTTGCGCTTGAGCACCTGCACCCGCATGGCCAGGGGCTGGGTCACGTCTTCTTGCACCCACAGCCGCAGCGGCGCGGGCGATGCCTGCTGGCGCACCCCGGCGGGGCGAAACACCCACAGCAACTGCCCCATTTGCGCAGCCGCCAGGTGCAGGCGGCGCAACTGATCGGGCAGCGCCTGGGGCAGCCAGGCCACCACGGCCAGCACATCGCGGCAGCGCAGCGCCTGCTCGGCCGCCCACAGCGCGGCGGTGGCGGCTTTGCCTGTGGCTGCAGCCCCCGGCTGCACCTTGCACAAGCGCGCAGGCGGCAGGCCAGCGGCCTGCAAGGCAGGGGCAAAAGGCTCGAACGGCGGGGCGACCAGCACCACAGACCCCGGCCGGGCCGCCGTGGCCTGCGCCAGCGCGGGCTGCAGCAGTTGCCAGGCATGGCGGCTGGGGTTGGGCTGCAGCACCTCGGTCAGCGCGCCAATGGGCCAGCCGCCACCGGGCAACTGCGCATCCAGCGCGCTGTGCCCCGTGGGCTGGGTGGGGGCCGAAGCGGCATCGCACAACTGGTGGCCCAGCCAAAGCCCCTGCAAATGCACAGGGGCTTTGGCTGGCGCATCGCGCGGGGGCGCAAAAGACAAGGCAGACATGGAGGAAGTTCGCGGGGTGGGTGAATCAACGGTGCGTCGTGAATTGCATAATAACTGTATTTTTATAAGGGGTATCTATTTAGCTCCAGCAGCCCCATTGATACTGTGATTTCATCCAGCAATGGTATCCGATTGGCTCTCCCCGGTGTTCTTGCTCACGACATCCCCATACGTCACTGGCGGCGTAACCACCGCTTGCTGCAGCAAGCGGTAAAACAGCATCCCGCGTGAGCTGGATGTGCGCCGGTTGAAACGGAACACGAATTCATCGAGATAGGCGTCCA